>JALVUQ010000085.1 GCA_027035575.1 Desulfurellales bacterium
GAAATTATGGAGCACGAGGTAGAGTGGACAACGCTCGTTTTCTTTATGATGCTGTTTATTATAGTAGGTGCTGCCGTACAGACCGGATTTATATCTTTAATAGCAACTTGGGTGAAAGATTTATCGGGGAACAGCCTGATTCTGGCCATATTACTGATTATGTGGGTGAGTGCTTTTGCGTCTGCAATAATAGACAATATTCCTTTTACGGCTACAATGCTGCCGGTTGTAGGGTATTTAACAGCTACAATTCCACACGCCGGCAATACGCTTTGGTGGGCATTATCGCTAGGTGCCTGTCTCGGAGGAAACGGAACACTGATTGGCGCAAGCGCAAATGTTGTAACGGCAGGTCTGGCAGAAAGAGCGGGTTATCCCATAACCTTCAAATATTTCTTGAAGATTGGCGGACCTGCAATGATTGTTTCTGTTATTATTTCTATGGTATGGATACTTATAGGAGGTTGATATGGAAAGTTCTTGCAATAAAAGAATAGTCTTGATAGTGAAGGCTTCGGATGTAGGAGAAAAAGCATTGGAAAAAGCGGTTTCTATTTTAAAAGAAAATAATTGCGACAAGTTGTCTTTATTGTTTGTTGCTGATATGGATTTTTTCTCAGGTAACTCAAGCGGATACGTCAAACCGGACTACCTTGTCGAAAAGGGACTTGAAGGTATAGGCAGAGCCGTTCTCGACAATATGGAAAAAACGGCGAAGGAAATAGACGAGAATATCAAAACAGAAAGGATTATTTTAAACGGTAATACAGCGGAGGAGATATTACGGTTTGTAAAGGAAAATAAGGTTGATGTACTTATTATTCCAAAAGACGAAAGAGGTCCCATAGAAAAGTTTCTAACGGGAGGCGACATAGGTGAGTTTATAGGCGAGATAGAAAAATATACAAAAGCCATTACGGTTGAGTGATTGAGTAATTGATTGACATAAAAAACACGATATGATAGGTTATCGTGAAATTTTCTACTACATTGACGTGGAGGTTTTATGGTTATTAACTTAAATTCAACGATTTTCATACAGATGATAGGCTTTTTGAGTCTTCTTTTTATATTAAACATCATTTTGTACAAACCGGTTCTGAGTATTATAAGAAAAAGGAAAGAGACGCTTGACAATCTTATTGAGCAAGCCAACGAACTTAAATCAAAAGCCGTTGAAAACGAGAATATATATTCAAGCAAGCTCGAAGAGTCGGAAGTCAAAGCAAAAGAAGAGTACAACAACATCATAGCCTCTGCAATGAAAGAGAAAGAAGAGAGCATTAAAGAAGAGATGAATAAAGCAAAAGAGGCGATAGAATCAGAAAAGAAGAAAGTTTTGGAAACCCTAAACGCTGAGTACAAACAGGTTGAACACTATTCAGAAGATATTTCATCAAAAATTTACGAACGGCTTGTAGGGTAGGAGGCTTAGATGAAGTTTTTAATAGGTTTGTTCGTTTTCATACTCATTCCTTTTGCTGCCAAAGCAGCAGAGGAAGGCGGTGTTGCACCTCATATGACCTGGAGGATTATAGATTTCATCTTTTTTGCTGCAATTATATACTACTTTTTGAAAAACCCGGTGGTAAATTATTTTAAAAGCAGAAAAGAGGAGATAAAAAACAGTTTTGAAGAGGCTGAAAAACTAAAAGCCGAAGCGGAAAACCTTCTTAAAGAGACCGAAGAAAAACTTGCCAAACTTAACGAAGAGATTGAAAAAATAGTAAACACATTCAAGTCCATAGCCGAAAACGAAAGAGAAAACATTCTAAAAGAAGCCCAAAGCACAATAGAAAGAATAAGGGAAAACATAGAAGAAGAAAAAGCTTCCCTGGTTAATAAAGCCAAACTTGAACTGCTTAAAAACTTGACGGAAAACGCTATAGACAGCCTAAAAAAGAAGTTGTCAGAATTAACGCCCGAAAAGCATCTCAAAATCAATAAAAAATTCATAGGGAGCATAACGGAATGATAGATAGAAAAATATCCATAAGATATGCCAAAGCCTTGGACAAAATCTGCGAGGACAACAATCTTAATGAAAGGGATGCCTTGGAATACCTACGCCATTTTTCCGATACCGTTTACAGCAATACGGAGTTATACGACTTTCTTAAAATGAGCATCATACCGATTGAAAAGAGGATTAACGTTATAGACGAGCTTCTGTCAAACGAAAAAGATTTATATATAAAAAAATTTGTAAGAAAAGATATAGCCGATAAGCTCATTGGAACGGGAAATAATCTTTTGAAAGAATTTGTCAAGTATATGTTAAGAAAGGGCAGGCTGGAGCTTTTAAGCGAGGTCTTGGAGATATTCGAGGAGATTGTAAACAAAAAAGAAAACAGGTTAAAGGCTGCCGTGCTTAGCGCAATAGAGCTAAGTGACACTGAAAAAGAGGAGTTAAAAAAAGCCCTTGAGACAAAATTTCAAAAGACAATAGAGTTTGAGTTTAGTGTTAATGAGAAACTAATGGCGGGTATTGTTGTAAAGATAGACGATGTAGTATATGACGGCAGTATAAATACATATTTAAATAACCTTAAACGAAAACTTTTAAGGTTGCCACTTTAATAAAGGAGGAGTGTTGAATGCAAATCAAAGCAAGCGAAATTAGTGATATTATCAAAAAAGAAATAGAAAAAGCCGAAGAATTTATCGATGTAAGCGAAGTCGGAAATGTTTTAAGTGTCGGTGACGGCATTGCCAGGGTTTACGGGCTCAAAAACGTAATGGCAAACGAGCTTGTCGAGTTTGAAAACGGCGTTATAGGAATGGCTTTAAACCTTGAAGAAGACAATGTTGGTGTTATTGTTCTTGGTGAAGACATAGGCATAAAAGAGGGTGATACCGTAAAAAGAACCAAGAGAATCTCTCAGGTTCCCGTCGGTGAAGCGATGGTGGGAAGGGTTGTTAACGCCCTCGGTGAGCCAATAGACGGAAAAGGACCTATAGAAAGCGAGCACACAAGAAGAATAGAAATTAAAGCACCCGGCATAGTTCAAAGACAGCCGGTTAAGGAACCGCTGCAAACAGGTATCAAGGCAATTGATGCTATGATACCGATAGGAAGAGGTCAAAGGGAGTTGATAATCGGAGACAGACAGATAGGAAAAACACAAATTGCCCTTGATACGATAATAAATCAGAAAGATACGGATGTTTATTGTATATACGTTGCAGTAGGGCAAAAACGTTCTACCGTTGCAAGAATTCACAAAAAATTGGAAGAGATGGGGGCAATGAAATATACAACTATTGTTGCGGCTACGGCATCCGACCCGGCTCCTTTGCAGTATATAGCACCATATTCGGGCGTTACGATGGGCGAATACTTCAGAGATAACGGTATGCACGCCCTTATAATATACGACGATTTAACCAAACACGCACAGGCTTACAGGCAGGTTTCTTTGCTGCTTAGAAGACCACCCGGAAGAGAGGCATATCCGGGCGATGTTTTCTATCTGCACTCCAGGCTGCTTGAGCGTGCAGCAAAGCTATCCGACGAACTCGGAGGAGGCTCTTTGACAGCTCTGCCTATCATTGAAACACAAGCAGGAGACGTTTCCGCATACATACCTACAAACGTCATATCCATTACGGACGGACAGATATACTTGGAAAGCGACCTGTTTTATGCCGGAACAAGACCTGCTGTTAACGCCGGTATTTCCGTTTCGAGAGTCGGAGGGGCTGCACAGATAAAAGCTATGAAGCAGGTTGCGGGAATGCTCAGACTCTCGCTTGCTCAGTACAGGGAACTTGCGGCTTTTGCACAGTTTGGAAGCGACCTTGATAAAGCCACACAACAACAGCTCAACAGAGGAGCAAGACTAACGGAAATTTTAAAACAGCCTCCTTATGCACCGCTGCCGGTCGAGAAACAGATTTTGATAATCTATGCCGGAAACAACGGCTATCTTGACGAGATAGATGTAAAATACGTGAAAAAGTATGAAGAGGAGTTGTACGGATTTGTAACCGGTCAATACCCCGACATACTGCCCGAAATAAAAGAGAAAAAGAAAATAGACGATAACTTGAAAGCTAAAATCGACAAAGCCTTGGATGAGTTTAAAAAGGTATTCAAGCCTTAAAAAATAAAAGACAGATGAAAGTGTAAAAACAAGGGGTACTTATGGCTCTTAGTATGAAAGATATAAAAAGAAAAATAGCAAGCGTCAAAAAGACGCAGCAGATAACAAAGGCTATGAAGATGGTTGCTGCTGCAAAGCTGAGAAAAACCCAAGAAGCTGCTTTGCAGTTCAGACCATACATCAACAGGCTTGAGCAGGTTATATCATCTTCTTTGGAATCTTCTTCTCATATGGACCATCCGCTTTTGCTGTTTAAAGACGTGAAAAATGTTGATATTATTGTTCTAACCTCGGATAGGGGTTTGTGCGGCGCTTTCAATCATAACGTATTGAAGGAAACCGAAACGCTAATAAAAAACAAATTCTCAAACAAGAATGTTAATTTAACTCTCATAGGCAGATTTGCAAACAACTACTTTAAATTCAAAGGCATCAAACCCAAATACCTCTACACCGATATTTTGAAAGATAAAGCCGATTATACTCTTGCAGGCGAGATTATGGAAAAACTCATAGAGGATTTTGTTTCCGATAAAACCGATGAAGTATATATTGTTTACAATAAATTTGTAAACGTCCTTGTGCAAAAGGTTGTTGTAAAGAAGGTTATGCCTGTATCTTTCGGAGATACCGTTCCAAAAGACAATACTCAGGAAAGCTTTCTTTTTGAACCCGACAAATCAACCGTGTTGGATGATTTACTGCCAAAATATGTAAAAATAAGCCTCTATGACAGTATGCTGGAGTCGTTAGCAGGAGAATATGCGGCAAGAATGACAGCTATGGACGCCGCTACAAACAACGCCAATGAGATGATTAAGAATTTGACACTTGAGTTTAACAAGGCAAGACAGGCTGCAATTACAAAAGAATTAATAGAAATAACAACAAGCATAGAAGCTATGAAATAATAAAAAGGAGATGAGTATGACAGAAAAAGGTAAAGTTGTTCAAGTTATTGGAGCTGTTGTTGATGTGGAATTTGAATCTGGTAACTTGCCTACCATATATACCGCATTAAGAATATCCAAAGACAAAATAGAAGGAATGAACTCCGATTTGATACTGGAGGTGCAGCAGCACCTCGGAGAAAACAGGGTAAGAACCGTTGCTATGGATTCGACAGACGGTCTTGTGAGGGGTATTGAGGTAGAAAACACCGGTGAATACATCACAACTCCGGTAGGCGAGGGTGTTCTGGGACGAATTATGAATGTAGTCGGAGAATCCGTTGACGAAATGGGAAAGATAGAGTACGAAGTTCGCTGGCCCATACACAGAGAAGCACCTCTTCTTGAGGAGCAGTCAACCGGAAACGAGATGTTTGAAACGGGCATTAAGGTTATAGATTTGCTCTGCCCGTATGCCAAGGGAGGAAAGACAGGGTTGTTCGGCGGTGCCGGAGTCGGCAAAACCGTTCTTATTATGGAACTTATTCATAACGTTGCAATGCATCACGGAGGATACTCCGTATTCTGCGGTGTCGGCGAAAGGACAAGGGAAGGAAATGACCTGTGGAACGAGATGAAAGAGTCGGGCGTTTTGGATAAAGCCGCACTGATTTACGGACAGATGAACGAACCGCCGGGAGCAAGGGCAAGGGTTGGTTTAACGGGCTTGACTGTTGCGGAATACTTTAGAGATGAAAAGAATTTGGATGTTTTGATATTTATAGATAACATATTTAGGTTTACACAAGCAGGCTCCGAGGTGTCGGCACTTTTGGGAAGAATACCCTCGGCTGTAGGATATCAGCCCACACTCGGTACTGAAATGGGCGAACTGCAGGAGAGAATAACCTCAACGAAAAAGGGTTCAATCACGTCCGTTCAGGCAATATACGTTCCTGCAGACGACTTAACCGACCCTGCACCGGCTACTACGTTTTCTCACCTCGATGCCACGACGGTTCTTTCCAGAAAGCTCACTGAGCTTGGAATATATCCGGCTGTTGACCCGCTTGATTCAACCTCAAGAATATTAGACCCTGCCGTTGTAGGTAAAGAACATTACGAGGTTGCAAGAAATGTTCAGGAGATACTGCAAAGGTATAAGGAGCTTCAGGATATTATAGCTATTCTCGGTATGGAGGAGTTGAGCGAAGAGGATAAGGTTGTGGTCAACAGAGCGAGGAAAATACAAAGATTCCTATCTCAACCGTTCTTTGTTGCCGAGCAATTTACGGGTTTAAGCGGTAAATATGTATCAATAAAGGATACAATTAAGGACTTTAAAGAAATTATAGACGGAAAACACGATGATATACCGGAACAGGCGTTCTACCTTGTCGGTACGATGGACGAAGCTTTGGAAAAAGCAAAAACTCTTGTTTAGGGGGTATCGGTGTCTAATTTGAACTGCTCTATAGTGATTCCTTCAAAAAAAATATTTGAAGGAGAGGTTGAGTATATATCGGCTCCAGGTATTGTTGGCGAGTTCGGAGCTTTGCCCGGACACGAAAAATTCATAACCATCTTGGATATAGGTACGGTTAGCGTAAAAACAAACGACAGCGATACAAGGGAGTTTTTCATTGTTGACGGCTATTTCGAGGTTTCTGAGGATAAAGTTATAATCATAGCAGAAGAGGCTTTTACAAAAGACGAAATAGATACATCCGAAGCTGCAAAAAAAGCCGAAGAGTACAAAAACAGACTGTCATCTTTGGGCTTTAACGATGCAGATTATAAAAAAACAAAGCATAAGTTTGACAAATACTCCAAAATGCTCAAATTTGCCTCTTAGGTGGTGATGTTATGGCTAACTATTTTGGTTTTTCACATATCGGCTCCATAGCCATTGTTGTTCTTGCAATTCTTGCTGTTATGTCGATTTTTTCGTGGAGTTTTATGATTTACAAATGGTTTCAACTGCACTCTATTTCAAAAAAGAACAGTGTATTTTTAAATAAGTTTATCGAATCTAAGGATAGGGGCTCTCTATCCTCGTTTGCCCAAATTAACGAATCGTATGCGGCAAATCTCTATCTTTTAAGCAGGGACAGCTATGCCTCTGCGGCAACATTTTTGGAAATTATCAACAAAAAAATCGAAGGCAGTTTCCCTTGGCTTGCATCCGTGGGTGCAACATCGCCCTTTATCGGACTCTTCGGAACGGTCTGGGGAATAATAAACGCTTTCAGCAGCATAGGAATGGCGCAAAGCGTTAGTATTTCCACGGTTGCACCGGGAATTTCAGAGGCTTTGATTACTACGGCTGCCGGTATTTTCGTTGCCGTTCCGGCAGTTATAGGATACAACATTCTACATTCCGAACTTATCTCTATGATTGGTGAGCTTGAAGGATTTTTAGAAGCGCTGTCAAATGAAAAGATATAAATCAGCCAAACAATTTGCCGATATAAACATAACTCCGCTTGTTGATGTTGTTTTGGTTCTTTTGATTATATTTATGGTTACAACACCTATGTTGGTCAAAGGCATCAAGGTAAATCTGCCGAAAACATCAACATCAAGTGCAAACATAGGAAAAAAAGATATCGTTATATCCATAGATAAAAAAGGAAACTACTACATAGACAAGGTTTTGGTGAAGGATAACGCTTTGAGGGACTTCCTGAAAAGTCATAGAAACAAAGAGGTTATAATAAAATCAGACAAGAGCGTAGCCTACGGTATCGTGGTTAAACTTATAGATATTGTTAAAACCTCAGGTATTAGCAGGGTAGGGTTGGCTACAGAACCCAAAAAATGAAACTCCTCAGTTTTTTAATATCCATTGCAATACACGTAATTTTCATAGCCGCTTACCTTTTTTTTATTCAAACGCATATAGTTCACAAAGCCCCGCAAAAGATTTATCAGGTTGCCATTGTCAGATTAAAAACATACAAGAAAAAACCCCAGATAAAAAAGAAAAAAGAAAATACAGTAAAAAAGCAGGAACTTGTACAAAAGCCTAAGCCCAAACCTAAGATAAAACCGATTCCCAAGCCCAAGCCTAAGCCTAAACCTAAACCTAAATCTAAATCTAAATCTAAACCCAAATCGAAACCGAAGCCAAAACCCAAACCCAAACCTAAATCTAAAAAAAATCTCAATAAAATCTTTAACTATATGATTAAAAACAAAATTCAGCAGTTGAAAGAGAAGATAAAACAGGAACAATTGGAAAAGATAAGGCAAAAAATGATAGAGAAAAAAATAGCTGCTCTAAAAAAACAGATTGCAAACAAAATCGAAGAGGGCAAAAAGAAAGAAGAGGTGGCATACAGCTATATACAGCTTATTAAAAACATAATCTACTCCAACTGGGGAGTTGAAAAAAGCCTCTTAAATAACAACAGATATACGACAGACGTTGATATTAAGCTTGATTTTAGAGGAAATTTAATCTATATAAAGGTAGTGAGAAGTTCTGGAAATGCTTATTTTGACGGAACCATAATGGAAGCTATAAAAAATAGTGAACCGTTTCCCAAGCCTCCTTCCGATATACTGGAAAACGGCTTTGTGGAATTTATAATAACATTTGATAGCGAGGAGAAAAAATGAGAAAATTATTTTTAGTACTAATTATGCTGTTCTTAATTAGCGGGATATCGTATGCCAAAGTATTTACATTTACAATTGCAAACCCTAACTATAAACCTATAAGAATTGGATTGTGGGGTTTTAAACATACAAAAAGTGATAACGCCACTGTTTCCAAACTGCAAAACACCATATTGAAAGATTTGGACATATCGGGTTTATTTTCAACAGACAGAACACAACACTTTTCATACGAAGCACCAAGTAAGGTGGTTGTAGGGCTCGGCAAAATCGATAATTTAAATTATGTAATATATGGTAACGCTTTCAGAGACGGAAAGAATATGTATTTAAGCGTTAAAATGGTTGATGTTGCAAAAGGTGTTGTTTTCTTTGACCACTCATACTATTCGGATATAAAATCATTCTCATGGATTGGAAATATAGTTGTTGATGAGCTAATGAACTATGTTACCGGAACATACGGACCGTTTGAGAGCAAAATCGTGTTTGCAAAAGGAAGGGGTAAGGTACGAGACATATATATATGCGATTTCAACGGAGAAAATATAGAACGACTTACAAATTGGCATACTATGAACATACTGCCCAAATGGATAGACAGACAGACAATAAGTTTTCTCTCGTATCGTTACGGAAAACCTTCCATCTTTATATTTAATTTGTACAAGGGCAGGGTTAAAAGACTATTTTACAAGTCATCGCTCAGCATATCCGCCGTACGCTTCGGATATAACAAATTTGCCATACCTTTTGAAAAAAACGGTAATGTGGATATATACCTTGTCAACAGCAGAGGAAAGGTTTTAAGGAACCTCACAAACTCTTTCGGTATAGATGTTTCTCCAACATTCACAAACGATTACTCCAAAATGATTTTTGTGTCTAACAGAACCGGCTCACCTCAGATTTACATAAAGGATTTGAATAATTTCGGCACAACCACGAGATTGACCTATAACGGCAACTACAACTCAAGCCCGGCTCTTTCTCCCGATAATAAGAAGATAGCATACATTGCAATAGATAAAGGAAGGGTTTACTTGAGAGTTATGAATATAGACGGGAGCGATGATAAGGCAATAATGACGGGGTACAATCTCGACTCTCCGAGTTGGTCGTATGACTCAAGATTTGTAGCCCTCAGTGCCGAGATAAACGGTAAAAAGGGCATATACATAGTGAATACTCTCAATAATCACTATTCTATTGCAACGGGAGATAATAATATGTATAATGGTTTGAGTGTGAGTGAAAAAATTCAGTAGGAGAAAAGTAAGATGAAGAGATATTTTTTCTATTTTATCGGAATTGCAATTGTGGCTTTTATGTTTAACGGCTGTTCCACTTTGAATAACAAGGGTAAAATGCTTAAAGGTTCGGGGCAAAACACAAATGCCACAAAGGTATCTGAAAGCAGCGTCAAATACCCGAATATCAACGAAAACGGCAACGCTCAAAACGAAATTTCAAACTCGGCTCAACTGCAAGAGGCAATACAATCTTTAAAGAAAGATGTTCATTTTAAATTTAACAGCTACCAAATCGAACCTATAAATCAGTATGGAATAAACGAAAACCCCGTGGAGATATTAAACTCCATCGCAGCATTTATGCTTAAACATCCAAACGTAAAGCTCAGAATCGAGGGTAATTGTGACGAAAGAGGAACAGAAGAATATAACCTCGCTTTGGGTGAAAAAAGGGCATTGGCTGCAAAAAGATACCTCGTAGCAAAAGGAATTAGTCCTGATAGAATAGATACGGTTTCATACGGTGAAAGCCAACCGGTTGACCCGGCTCACAATGAGATAGCGTGGGCTAAAAACAGAAGAGACCATTTTGTATTTATCAAATAAATTTTAAAGTATTTTCGGAGGTGAAAAGATGAAAAAGAAAGTCGCTGTTGTAGTTGCTTCATTGGTTGCCGTGTCTTTTTTGGGTACGGGTTGTATGTGTATGCACAAGGCTGCTAAGAAGGCTCCTACGAAGGTTGTGGTTGAACAACCTCAAACAACAACTCAAGAACAGCCTGTTGTAAAAGCCATCACGGATAAACAGTTAAAGGTTATTTTCAGGGATATACACTTTAATTTTAACAAGTATAACCTAACAACAATCAATAAATACGGAATCAAACAGAACGTTCCTGCCGTATTGGACGTAATGGCTGAATTTATGCTTAAGCACCCGTCAATTAAAATAAGAATAGAGGGTAATTGTGACGAAAGAGGAACCGAGGAGTATAACTTGGCTTTGGGTGAAAAAAGAGCAAAGGCTGCAAAAGAATATCTCGTTTCTCAAGGTGTTTCACCCGACAGAATAGAGACAATTTCCTACGGTAAAGACAGACCGTTAGACCCTGCACACAATGAAAAAGCCTGGGCTAAAAACAGAAGAGACCATTTTGTTATAATAGCGAGGTAAAAATGCTAAAGCTATCTTCCGTATTTATAGTGCCTCTGTTTTTTATCTTTGTTTTACTTTCAGGCGTAAGCAGTGCTCAGGAAAACCCTTATGCAATAGAAACCAAGGTAATAAAAAACGAGCAGGCTATACAGACTTTGAGGCAGCAGCAGGCAAACCTGTATTTGAAAATGGAAGATTTGCTGGTGAAATACGGAGAGCTTTTGGGCAAAATACAAGACATTACTCATAGACTTGATGCTGTTGAGGCAAGGCTGAACAGTCTTGCCTCAAATTCAGGCAGCAGAGTAAATGCACGGGCAGCAATACCCCAAACAAATCCATATTCAAACGCATCTTCCAATCAAACTTACCGCAATAATATTCCGCCGGCTAATACTCTTCCTGCAATGCCGAAAAAACAGGTTAACAGTAACGTTGCCCAAAACATACAAAAACCTTCAAATGCTAATATTATGCCCAAAAATAAAAATATAAGCAGCGCGCAAAAAACTGTTGCCAATTTGCCAAAACCGGCACAAAAGCAAAAACCCGTCGTGCTTAGTGATAAACAAATATACCTTGCGGCTAAAAAACTGTACGATACAAAAAGATACAGGGCTGCAATAAATGCCTTTGAGAATTTTAAAAGAAAGTATAAGAAATCTAAGTATCTTCCGAATGCAATATTTTATCTTGCTCAAAGTCATTTTAATATAGGGGAGTACGACAAGGCTATTATCAGTTATGATTATTTAATAAACACTTATCCGAAAAGTAGTAAAGTGCCGGCTGCTCTTTTGAAGGAGGGTATATCCTTTATTAAGTTGGGGGATAATATCGACGGAAAATACCTGCTTAAAAAAACGATAAGCTCATATCCAAACTCCAAAGAGGCACAAACAGCAAAAAAATATCTAAGAAAAATCAAATAATTTAGAAGGGGTGTCCGTTAAGAATAAATGTCTCTACTTGAACAGATAAACAGTCCTGACGATTTAAGAAAGTTAAAAATAAGCGAACTTGAGACATTAGCTTCTGAAATTAGAAGTTTTATCATCTCAAACGTTTCAAAAACAGGAGGACACCTCGCTTCCTCTTTGGGAGCCGTCGAGCTCACATTGGCTCTCCATTATTGTTTCAATACGCCCAAAGATAAGATTGTATGGGATGTAGGGCACCAAACGTACGCACATAAAATTATCACACAAAGAAAAAATAGGTTTCACACACTTAGGCAGTATAAAGGCTTAAGCGGTTTCCCGAAAACCGAAGAGAGCGTCTATGACACTTTCAATGTAGGGCACTCAAGCACATCCATATCCGCAGCCTTAGGTATGGCTATTTCAAGGGATATTTTAGAGCTGGATGATAAAATTATAGCCGTAATAGGTGATGGTGCTCTATCAAGCGGCATAGCTTACGAAGGGTTGGATAATGCCGGATACCTTGACAGAGACCTCATAGTCGTTGTAAATGACAACAATATGTCCATCTCACCCTCCTTGGGTGCAATTTCTACCTATCTATCAAAAAAAATGACGGGACCTGTTTACAATAAGCTGAGAAACGAAATAGAAAAAGCTATCAATACACTGCCTATCGTTCACAAACCGACTCTCAAAATAGCAAGAAAGATAGAGGAATCCATAAAGTTTTTCTCACCGGGACTTTTATTTGAAGAGTTGGGATTTAAATATTTCGGACCTATAAACGGACATAAAATAGAGGATTTGATAACCATTTTTAAGAACGTTAAACATATTAAAGGTCCGATTGTTATTCACGTACTCACAACAAAAGGGAAAGGGTATGAACCGGCTGAAAAAAATCCTTCTCTTTTTCACGGCGTAGGCAGGTTTGATGTTGAAACCGGGAAGCCGATTAAATCCAAAAGAGCCAATCCTTCTTATTCTAATGTTTTTGCCAACAAGGTAGAGGATATTTTCAAAAAGCGAGATGATGTTGTTGCAATAACCGCTGCCATGCTGCTTGGAACAGGACTTGAAAAAGTAAAAAAAGACTATCCTGACAGGGTTTTTGATGTAGGGATAGCAGAACAACACGCTGTTACGATGGCAGGTGGATTGGCAATATCCGGTATAAAACCGATAGTTGCCATATACTCCACTTTCTTACAAAGAGCGTACGACCAAATTATTCACGATATAGCTCTACAGAGACTACCCGTGGTTTTTGCAATAGATAGGGCAGGGCTTGTTGGCGACGACGGAGAAACACACCAGGGTAATTTTGATATATCCTACCTAAACCTTATACCCAATATGATAATCAGCGCACCTAAGGATGCCAGAGAACTGGAAAGACTGTTGGATTTGGCGGTTGCATATAAAGAAGGTCCTTTTTCCATCAGGTACCCTCGAGGTGAAGCCGTTGACTTAAAAGAGGAGTTTGATGATAAAAATATCGAAATAGGAAGGTGGCAAATATTAAAAGAAGGCAAAGATGTAGCTGTTCTATCCGTAGGAAGTTGTGTTCAAGAGGCGCTTGAAGCCTTTGAAGTTCTTAAAGAAAAAAATATCAGTGCAGAAATAGTAAATGCAAGGTTTATCAAACCTATGGATATGAATTATCTGAAAAAATTGCAACAATTTAAAGCCGTAATTACTATGGAAGAAAATAGCGCAATAGGTGGTTTTGGCTCTTGCGTTGCAAGTTATATAGCACAAAATCGAATAAACATACCCTTGAAAATAATGGCTATACCTGACAGATTTATAGAGCAGGGAGACCAAAAAATTCTTAAAGAAAGCATTGGCTTAAACGCTGAGAATTTAGTTAAAAATATTGAAACTCTCCTAAATATATAGCCTTTTTAACAATCGTATAATTTTTTGTCCCAAATTTTGATTCCACAATTATAAACGAAGCCTCTTTTTTTCTGTTTCCATATACGGGAGTGATATATTTTACACCAAACCCATAAGAATCAAGTTTACCCAATAGTTCAACAAGCCTTGTAGGGTGATAGCTTATCTTCAAGACACCCTTGTTTTTTAAGACCCTCCTGACATCAATAAGCATCTCATCAAGAGACTCACTTTCAAACTTTTCATTGAAAAATTTAGTTGATTTTCTATAGGAGCCTTCTAAAAAATATGGCGGATTGGAAACAACAATATCCACACTGTTTGTCTTTAATTTATCCGGTTTATCTATAACAGATATATTGTTCAAATTGTTTAACCTTAGGTTTTTTTCAACTATTTGTCTCATCTCTTTATTGGATTCAAGAGAATATACAAAACAATTACCGTTAATTTTTGCAGCCAAAACAGATATTATACCGCAACCGCTTCCATAGTCCAAAAACACACATCTGTCTTTTAATTCCAAATTTTTCATTAAAACAAAAGGCTCTTGAGAAAATCTATATCCGTTTTTGGGTTGATATATGCGAAGGGAGTTTAAAATGGTGAGTTCGGTTTCCATTAACTTTGGTTCTGATAATTTACATTATGTAAACTTTTTGAAATCGTTCCCACAAACTAACAAAATTAAAAATTTCTTTTCTTTAAGCTTTAGCTTTTAAAGGATTCCAAACAAGAGACTCTACGGCTGCTTTCTCGCTTCTCGGATTGCCGACAACTTCGTATGCTTCACTGCTTTTCATAAGTTCTTTTACGAGTTTATTGTTTAAATCGTGTCCTGACCTATAGGCTATATATTTTCCTCTGATATCAAGCCCCATAATAGACAAATCGCCTATAGCATCAAGAATTTTGTGTCTTACAAACTCGTTTTCATATCTGAGCGGGTCTTCGTTAATGATGCCGTACTCATCAACAACAACGGCATTGTCAAGACTCCCTCCCAAAGCAAGGTTGTGTGCCTGGAGATATTCTATATCCCTCAAAAGACCGAATGTCCTTGCCTTGCTAATTTCTTTGATAAAGTTGTGCTCATTAATGACTATATCCATTCTTTGTTTACCGATAACCGGATTATCGAAATTTATGGAGTAGCTTATTTCAAACTCTTTTGATGGTATAAGAGCAACAAATTTGCCGTCTTCTTTAATTTTAACGGGCTTTTTTACAATTATGGCTTTCTTATAGGCATTTTGCTGAACAATGCCGGCTGTTTTTATAAGATACACCCAAGGAGCACTCGAACCGTCCATTATAGGCACTTCCCTACCCTTTAATCTTATAAATATGTTATCTATATGAAGAGCAAACAAGGTCGCCAAAAGATGTTCAACAGTCCCTATGACTACACTGCCCTTTCCTATCGTTGTCGCAAGTTGTGTATTTATTACGCTTTGAGTTGAAACCTTTATTTGAGTATCGTCATCCTCACTGTAAAAAATAATGCCTGTATTCTCTTTTGCCGGTTCAAGCGATATTTCAACCTTTTTTCCGCTGTGAAGACCTATCCCGGAAGCCCTCACAGCCTCTTTAAGAGTTCTTTGTTTTCTCACAAAACACTCCTTTGGTTATTTTCTACCATTGCTGCAAATCTTTCAAAAAGGTATTTGGCATCATGCGGTCCGGGCGATGCTTCAGGATGATGCTGCACAGACATTAAAGGCAGTTCCTTATGCTTCATACCCTCTACTGTTCTATCGTTTAAATTAATGTGTGTTACCATAAAATTCCTATCTTCAATACTATTTTCATCGACGGCATAGTTGTGATTTTGAGCCGTTACCGATATTGTTCCGTTTTCCAAATCCTCAACAGGATGATTAGCTCCGTGATGCCCGAACTTCATCTTATAAACTTTCAAATCGAAGCACCTTGCTATTATCTGATGACCGAAGCATATTCCAAATGTAGGAAACTCCTCAATCGCTTTTTTATACTCTCTTATCCATCTATCGTCAACCCCTCTCGGGTCACCGGGTCCGTTAGACAAAAACAGTGCATCGGGCTTCAGAGATTTAATCTCTTCATAGCTGCTGTATGCAGGCATCACAACTACGCTAAAACCTACTTCGTTAAGATATCTTAAAATATTGGTTTTTATACCGAAATCCAAGGCAACAACCCTTTTATTGTGAACTGTTTTCATATCAATTCTATTCTCAAAATCAAAGCTAAACAATTTTTCCTTATATTCATACGGTTTTTTTGTTGTAACAAATTGAACCATATCTTTACCTATAATGGAATACTCGTCAATCAGTTTTTTTGCCTCATCAATCTTTTCTTCGTATGATGTTATTGCACCTATCAAAGAGCCCTTCTCTCTTATAATTTTGGTTAATTTTCTTGTATCTATATTTTCAATGCCGACTATTTTGTTTTTTGTCAAATATTCATTTAACGTATCTTTGCTTCTGAAATTTGAAGCTATGTATGACATCTCCTTAACAATAAAGCCCTCTACAAAAGGTTTCTTACTTTCCATATCGATGTTATTAGTCCCGTAATTACCTATCTGAGGATATGTCATAGCAACTATTTGCCCTTTATAAGACGGGTCTGTCAATATCTCCTGATAACCGCTCATACTCGTATTAAAAACCGTTTCACCAACGCAAATGCCTTTACAGCCTATACTGTTGCCTCTAAATATTTCACCGTTTTCCAACAAAAGATATGCGCTCATTTCATCAATCTCTTACTCATCTCTTCCTCATAGGCTTTGTTGAAGGCTATTTCCCATTCCATGCTTCCCGGAACGAGCTTCTTTGTCCTGTTTTGCAAGTTTTTCATTACCTTTTCATAAACCTCGTCTTCGGCTTCAAAATATCCCTCAATTGTATCTATTATGTTATTGATAACCAGGCTCTCATTGGATATAACGTCAAACACACCCTCTTTTTTGTATAATTCCATCATTTTCTTTGCCAAATATCTTATTCTTCCTTTGCTGTACCTCATAACAAAAAACCTTCTTTTTTTGCTACCTTTCTTTTTGCCATCATAAACAGTTTGGAGCTATCGAGCCTTTCGTTTTCTATCTCTCTTGCAAACTCTCCCAAAAGTTCCTTTGTCTGCATATCAATCTCCCTTTCCTTTTGGGCATCTTCAAGCAAAACCTCTCTTGCTATTGACTTTATGATAGATATATCCTTATTGATTTTTATGTGACCGGAATTCACTATATTGGATACTATTTTATCCGCCAAAAGCTCAATCTCCAACTTTTTCAACGCCATAATTCAAACCCTACCCTTTTTATACATAATTATGCAACAAAACTCAACATTTTCATATATTCAGCCTGTTTTCCTTCTTTAAATAGAAACGTTTTAAGTTTTCTCTGTGCTTAAAAAGCATTAAAGCAAACAAAAACAAAAAAACGTATCTACTGCCAGGATTTTCTTTAAGCAAAAAACATACCGCAGTTGCAATACCGAAGGACAGCAAAGCTGCAAGCGAGGAGTATTTTGTTGTAAGCAAAACCGCAAGCCACAGAATCATACCGCTTATAGCCGCAACAAATGAAACGGGCAGCAAAGCCCCGTATGTTGTTGCAACACCCTTGCCCCCTTTAAACTTTAAAAATATGCTGAAATCGTGCCCTAACACAACAAAAATACCGGCTGTATAGACAGCATACGCATCTCCTCTAAAAATAAATTTGGCAGCAAGAACGCAAAAAAGTCCCTTCAATAAATCCAAAAGAAGGGTTAAAGCACCGTATTTTTTACCCAAAACCCTATATACGTTGGTTGCTCCGATATTTCCGCTTCCTTCTTTCCTTATATCAATGCCTTTGATTTTTGAGATTAAATATCCAAACGGTATTGAGCCGATAAAAAAAGAAACAACGGCTATGGCTATTTTTTCTAATTCCATCAATACCTTTTAAGAATCAACCTTTTTTCTTCTTATAAACGCAGGTATGTCATATTTATCGTCAATAGGCATATCCGACTCTTTTTTTATTTGAGCAATCGTTTTTTGGTCTATGTTTATTTTGTCATCGGATACGTAGCTTTTTTTAATTCTACCTGCCACCTCCGCTTTATCTTTAAAGCCGGTTGCAATAATTGTGATTCTGACTCTGTCACTCAAAGCCTCATCAAGAACAAATCCGTATTTAAATATTGCCTTATCGTTCATATTTTTTTCTATGGTTGAAGTTGCCTCGTGAAGCTCTTCAAGTCCGAAGTTTTTGCTTGCCGTAATGTTCATTATTATGCCCTTTGCACCGTTTATGCTTGCATTCTCAAGCAGAGGATTTGATATTGCAAGCTCCGTAGCCTTTTTTACCCTGTTTTCGCCACCTGAGGAACTTGCCTCTCCAATTCCCATTAATGCAACTCCCTTTTCCGACATAATTGTCTGAACATCAGCAAAGTCTATATTAACCACAATTTGGGCATTCTCCGTTGGCTTATGAATTAAATCAACAATGCTTTGAACAGCCTGTCTTAAAATATCGTCAACCTTCTTAAACGCATCAAGAAGGGTTAAGTTTCTGTAAACATCCAAAAGCTTCTGGTTGGGTATAACGATAATACTGTCAACATTTTCTTTAAGCTCCTCAATTCCTTTTAGAGCGATTTCCTTTTTAATTTTTCCCTCAACATCAAAAGGCTTTGTTACAACACCAATAGTCAAAGCTCCGAGCTCTTTTGCAACCTTTGCTATAACAGGAGAAGCTCCGGTTCCCGTGCCGCCGCCCATACCTGCCGCAACAAAAACCATATCAGCTCCCTTTAAAGCAACCTCAATATCCTCGATATTTTCCTCGGCGGCTTTCTTACCTTTTTCCGGGTCGCTTCCCGCTCCAAGACCTCTTGTCAATTTTTTACCAAGTTGAATTTTAGTGCTTGCTTTTGAATCGCTTAATGCCTGCAAATCGGTATTTGCACTGATAAACTCAACGCTTCCGATACCGTGACCTATCATATTGTTTATCGCATTGCTTCCGCCGCCTCCAACGCCGACAACCTTTATTACAGCTCCCAACACCTTATCTTCTTGGGTATTTTTCATTATAAATCCTCCAATTAAAACATATCCTTAATCCAACTTTTCATTTTGGATAAAATTATGGAAAACATACTATCGTCCTTCATTTTGTTTGTCGGAGTAATATTCAGATTTTCATCTTCCGTATTTTCAAATCCGTATATAACCAGACCGACTCCCGTTGCATACATAGGATTGTCAACAGCATCTTTTAAGCCCGTAACGTTTATCGGCTTACCTACTCTGACAGGCAGATTAAATACCGATTCAGCAAGTTCCACAGCCCCTTCCATCAATGCAGAACCACCGGTTAAGACTATACCTGAAGCCAACATAGGCAGTATATTAACCTTATCCAAATTGTCCTTTACAATCGAGAAAATCTCTTCCATTCTCGGTTCTATTATCTCACTCAGCAATTTTCTTTGAATCTCTCTCGGTTTTCTGTCACCGACTCCGGGAATCTCAACAACATCGTCTTCACTTACCAATTCCGTCAAGCAACATCCGTATCTTTTCTTTATATCTTCAGCCTCTTTAAAAGGTGTTCTCAAACCAATTGCCAAGTCGTTTGTGATATGGTCTCCACCAATAGATATGACAGATGTATGTTTGATGGCGTTGGAAACAAATACGGCAACGTCAGTAGTACCTCCTCCTATATCTATTAAACCAACACCAAGGTCTTTCTCCTCACTCATAATTGCAGCCTGAGATGAAGCTATGGGCTGAAGCACTATATTTTTAACCGTTAAACCGCTCTTTTGGCAGCATTTGACAATGTTTTGCACATTGGTTACAGAGCCCGTAACTATATGAACTCTGACCTCAAGCCTTGTTCCGCTCATACCCCTTGGGTCTTTGATACCGGCCTGGTCGTCAACTATAAACTCTTGGGGTATAATGTGTATGATTTCCCTATCCGGCGGTATGGCAACGGCTTTAGCGGCATCTATTACCCTTCTTATATCGGATTCCGCAACCTCAAGGCTTTTTATTGCCACTACACCGTTTGAGTTGTACGACCTTATGTGTCCTCCTGCTATACCCGTATATACCGTATCTATCTTAACACCGCTCATTCTCTCGGCATAAGCAACAGCCCGCTTTATTGACATCACGGCTTCGTCAATATTGATAACAACACCCTTTCTCAAACCCTTGGAAGGTGTCTGCCCTATCCCTATTATTTTAATAACACCACTGTCGGTCTTCTTGCCGACTATTGCACATACCTTTGTCGTGCCTATATCCAACCCTACAATCGTATTGTCACCATTAATTTCCGCCACCTTTTTTCTCCTTTTTCCATCTTAACACGAATTTATTATCGAAACAGATACTAACACTATCCAATTTTCCCCTTTCGCTCACAAGACTGCCCCACTCTTTTTGCAGATGAACAAAGGCTTTATTCGGACAATTCAAACTGTTTACGGCAATATTCAAAGAGTTGTTAAAATGCACAAGTTGATAACTGTCCGATATAACCTCAATATAATTTATTTTGCCGAATTTGTCTAATTTTTCATAAATATTTATAATGGAACGTATTAAAAAATCCTTTATGTAATTCGGGCTTGTTACAACAATACGCGGCAGCTTGCTTATATCTACATTAAGCCCTTTTTTATAAGCATCTATGACATTGCCGTTTTCGCCGACTATCAACTTTTTCTTACCAGAAACAATCAAACCCTCAGGCATCCACTCCTTTATTTTTACATATATGGTATCGGGGTAAAGTTTTGCAATATACGCTTTTTTAATCCAGGGGTTAAGCATAAGTTTCGAATATATGGATTTTTCACTGTAGTCATACATACTGCCCGTCTTATCAAGTTCGGCAAGTTTTTTAATCTGCCTCACACTTAAAACTTTATTACCCGTTATCGCAACATATTTCAAAACGTAGTGTTTGTTGGTGTAGCCCACATAAAAATAAGCCAAAGCACTAAAAACGCCGGCAACAAAGAGCAGTACAAAGACAACAAGGGCTATTTTCCACCTGCTCTTGGAATTTTTTTGTTTAACGCTTTTTTTACTGCCCAAATCTTTATAGTCTATCATCAAATTCAACCATTCTTTTCACAAGTTCTTCAAAGCTGACCCCGGCAGCCTTGGCTGATTTAGGAACTAAACTCGTTTGTGTCATACCGGGCATCGTGTTTATCTCCAAAACATAAGGAACGTTATTTTTCAATATGAAATCGACCCTTGCACAGCCGGAGCATCCTACTGCATCATAGGTTTTTTTAGCAACATCCCTACACAGCCTCTCAACCCTTTCATCCAAAGGAGCCGGAACAATATACTCCGTAGAACCCTTCGTATATTTATTTTTATAATCATAAAAACCCTTCTTGGGTCTAATTTCTATAATGGGGAAAACATTATCACCCATAACGGTAGCCGTCATCTCTTTTCCGATGAGTTTTTCTTCCGCTATAAGTTCCGCAAATCTCTCAAGAAGATATTCGGCTTTTTCTTTTGCCTCTTTTTTGTTATCCGCAAACTCCACACCTACAGATGACCCCTCTTTGTTGGGCTTTAAACAAACCGGATAACAGTTTAATTTTTCAACATCCTCGATATTTTTAATCAACACACCTTCTGCCGAAGGAATGCCGAGATTTTTGATTACGGACTTTGTGGCAAACTTATTCATTGCCAAAGCGCTGGCTTCAAAATTGGAACCCGTATATGGTATGCCCAGCATATCCAAAGCAGCCTGTAGCTCTCCGTTTTCTCCCCAGCTTCCGTGCAAAGCTATAAAAACCTTATCCGGCTTTTTCTCAATTATTGACCTTATGCAGTGCCGCTTATCCTTACACACAAAACATTCAACACTATCAAAATTCGCCCTCAAAGCATTCGAGATTGCCTCTCCGGTTTTTAACGAGACCTCTTTTTCACTTGAGTCTCCACCGCATACAACTAATATCTTCATACTATCTTTACCTCTTCTTCTAACTCTACGCCAAAATTCTTAAAAACCATCTCCTTTGCCCTGTCAATCAAAAACAAAACGTCGTCTATGTCAGTTTGTTTGCTGCCGAGTATGTAGTTTGCATGTTTGTCGGATATTTTTGCACTGTTTTTTGTAAACCCCTTCAAACCGGACTCCTCAATCAGACGCCCTGCGTAATCTCCAAGAGGATTTTTAAACACACTGCCGAACGTGTTTGTCAAATGAGCCTTCGCAAGTCTTGTTTTTATATTGTTTGCAATCTTCTCTTTAATAAAATTTTTGTCAACACGATTATACAAAAAACCGGCTTCAATAACAACACAGTTGTTTAAATTACTGCATCTATATCCAAAATTCAACTTGTCTTTCTCAAAAACAACAATACCTCTGGAGGCACAAAAAACTGTGGCATATAGTATTTTATCACCAATCGATTCAAAAAAAGCTCCGGCATTCATAAATACGGCTCCGCCAACGGTTGCAGGCACACCAGCCATAAACTCAAAGCCTGATATGGAATTTTCAATCAAAAACCGCATTAGAGTTGATATTTTTAAAGAAGCTCCACAAATTAAAGCATTGTCTTCAATTCTAACGTACGAAAACTTGTCTGAAAGTTTATAAAAATTACGATTACGGTTTTTCACAAGCAAATTGCTGCCGTTACCAAAAACCGTAAAAGATTCCGGCAGTTTGGAAAAATCATCGAGGTTCTCAATGACTTTTATATCCACCTGCCCTTTTATATGGATGGTTGTAAGTTTTGCAAGTTCAACTCTCTTTTCAATCATCAACACCCACAAGTTCTCTCACAATTTTACTAATACTCCCTGCACCCAAACCGACAATAGCGCCCTCGCCTTCCATCTGCTCCATAAATTTTTTTAAAGACTCAACATTTCTTATATAAACCGCATTGGAGCTGAATTCGTTTATCTTTTCGGATAACGCTTCCGAATCTATACCTTCGATTGGTTTTTCCGCTGCGGAATATATATCAAGAACAAATACCATTTCGGCATTTTTAAAACTCTTTGCAAAATCATCCATAAGATAGGATGTTCTTGAAAACCTGTGAGGCTGAAAAATGGCATAAATTTTATCACAAATGAGTTTTGCAGCCTCCAATGTAGCTCTGATTTCGGTTGGATGATGGGCGTAATCGTCAAAAACATCGTAATTTCTATACCTTCCCACAAATGTGAAACGTCTGTCAACCCCTTTGAAATTTTCAAACACCTCCCTTATAATCTCGTCTTTGATGTCAAGAATGTCTGCTATGGCAATTACGGCAAGCGAGTTGGATACATTATGCAGCCCGATAATTCCGAGTTTTAAATTTTCCAACTCCCTTTTCTTTGTTTTAACGCTAAAAACCGAGCCTTCTTTGCCTGTTTTGATATTATACGCATATACATCTGCTTTTTTTGAGTTGATACTGTATGTTATAACGTTGTCGTACTCATTTTTAGTATGTTTTAAAATAGCATCGTCCGCATTCAGTATCTTTATTCGAGAGTTGTTTATGAAGTCAAGAAAAGCCACTTTCTCGTTTTCAAAACTGCCGTAAAAACCGAGGTGGTCGTTATCTATATTTGTAACAACGCCGATATAAGGGTCGAGCAGCAAAAATCCGCCGTCGCTTTCATCGGCTTCTATTATGAAGTAGTCATCTTCACCCAGCATAATATTATTATTTATATTCCTCGATTTTCCACCTATTATCGCAGTAGGGCTAAATCCGGCATCATTAAGCAGTGAGGTACAAAGCGATGTAGTTGTTGTTTTGCCGTGTGAGCCGGCTATGGCTATGGATTTTTTGGTGTTTACAACACTTGCGAGCAGTTGATAACGTTTTATTACGGGTATGTTTTTTTTGTTTGCATAAACAACCTCAATATTACTCTCCTTAATCGCCGACGATACGATAACGGCATCAACATCTTCTTCTATATTTTCAATCGAGTGTCCTATATTGATTTTTATACCCATATCTTTGAGTTTTTTAACCGAAGTGTTTAAAGATATGTCGGAACCCGTAATAACATAGCCTTTTGAGAGCATATATTGCGCCAAAGAGCTCATTCCTATCCCGCCTATACCTACAAAATGCAACTTTTTTGCTTTTTCTATTATATCATTCATACCTCTTCCTTTTTATCTCAATATAAGAATAATTTTCATTGTGGGACGAATTTGCATCTTTAATTACAAAAGCGCCCTTAGGTAATTTTTCCGTAAGTTTATCGTCAGATACCATAAAAACCCTAAACGCTTCCGGATACTTGCTTGTCTTTTCCAAATCTTGAATTGAATAAAGAGAAGCGATAAGCTCAATTCCCATAACTTGCGACAGGAAAACTATATTCTTCAACTCATCACCATCAACATTCGCAACATCAAATATAACACCGTCTATATTATGCATATTGTACAGATACATCTGATACTCATCCAACAATATATCCTTGACAACCACACACAGATTCTCATTGATTCTTTTTGCATAGGCTATATTGTCTAAAGTCGCATCATACCCCATATTGCTTATATCAAGCGCCACAACGCCATTTCCGTCTTCTTTGTATAAATCATCAAAACTGTCCAATAAAGAAATAACCTTCAAACCGTTTTTAACCCTCTCATAAACGTCATTTACATCGATAAGCAGCGAACCCAAGCTTTGTTTAAGAAACTCTTTTGGTAAATCCTTCTTCTTATTTTCTATTGACAGCTTCTTTTTATCCAACAACATCATATTCCTTAAATCTCTTTTTAAGCATAACGATAGAAACAATTATCATACCAAGGCACAGCCACTGTCCCATCGTTAAGTGATAGATAAACCCGATTTGTGCGTCGGGCTCCCTTGTAAACTCTATAAAAAACCTGAATATTCCGTAAAACAGTATAAAAAAATAGAATAAAACCCCTTTTTTATCAATAAACCTGTCTCGTATCCCAATCATAACAGCAAATAAAATCAAACCCTCAAACAACGCTTCATACAGTTGTGACGGATGACGAGGAAGGTATCCTCCGTTTGGAAAGGCAATAGCCCAAGGAACACTGCTCACCCTACCCCACAACTCATCATTTATAAAATTGGCTATACGCCCGAAAAAAAGCCCTATAGGAACAATAACAACAACCTCATCTGCAATACTGTAAAAACTGAGCCCGTATTTTTTTGCCAGTAAAATGCCCGCTATTATAACACCTATCAAGCCACCGTGAAAACTCATACCGCCGTGCCAAATGTAGAGCATATTCAAAGGATGCCGTATGTAGTAGTGAAAATTATATATCAGGATATAGCCTATCCTGCCGCCGAGTATTACTCCGAAAATGCCGTACAGCAGAGCATCATCCGTCAAATCAGGTTTATTAAACTTCTTAAAACGCTTTTTCACATAGAAATAGGATATGATAAAGCCTAAGGCATAAGCAACACCGTACCATCTTAGATGAATACCCTTATAGCTGAATATATTCGGATTTATATCAGGGTATTTTATCATACCTTTTAATGATAGGCATATAGTTCAACTTCAATTGTCTTTTTATTAAGATAGCTTCGTCTTTTGCCGCCGTATAGCCGGATATCGGTCCGACCATAACACGTCTGTAAACTTTGTTGTTTATGATTTTGATTCTTATATAAGCCTTATATCCGCACCTCTTCAATTTATTAAGCGTTATGGAGACAAATTTTTTGTCAAGATTGGAAGATACCTGAAGCGCATATTGTTTTTTTGCAACATACCCGTGCTTTTTGTGTCTTTTTATCATCTTTTTTGCTGCATAAGTTTTTTTATGTTTAATTGCTGTATTTGTTTTGGTTTTTTGCGCATTGACCTTAGAGATTCGGGTCTTTTTTTGCTCGGGTTTGGCGTATGGGTTTATAATTTGAGGTCCTGAGCTTGTTGCCTTAGACTGTTGATTTTCATTTGAATTTGCATTTTGATTGTTTGACGGAGTCACCGCAGCATTTTCGTTTTGAGTATTGTTGCCGGCTGCCGTAGCCACAGGATAGGTTTTTGGCTGATTGGTATTTTGATTATTGTTGTTCTGTGCATTGCCTTGAGTACTGTTTTGGGAGGTTTCGGTATTTTGAGCCTCATTTTCGTTTGTCGGTGTTGTATTATTGACATTAACGCTTTCTGTTTGTGTGTTTGAATTTTCAGTTTGAGCTTTGGTGTTTTCCATATACTTGTTCAAATTTTTCTCAGTATAACTTTGCGGTGTTGAGTTCAACGTATGTATTACATAAAAAGCGCCCAGTCCTATAACAATGACAACAGCTATACCTACAACAACAGCTACAACGTTGAATTTCTTTTTATGCCCCTCAAGCATCTCTTTAATGCTATTTTTATCAGACTTATTATCCATAGCTCCTCCTACATTCTCTCTTTGGCTTCAACACCTATCAAATCAAAACCCAACTTTATGGTTTGAGCCACCGTGTTTAACAAAGCTAACCTCTCTTTTTGTTTATCTGAGCCAATAACCTTAATATGATTATAAAATTTATGCAAATTCTCCGCAATATCCAGCAAACCCTTGGTTATAAAATAGGGCTCAAGCTCATCCAAAGATTTCTTCAGCGAGTCTTTGAACTTAATAACGGACTTTGCCAGATTTACCTCCTCTTTGGCGTTTAGTTTAGACAAATCGGCACTGTCAATATCCTCTTCACTTTCAAGCTGTTTGAATATGTTTCTGATTCTCGCATAGGCATATTGAACATAAAACACGGGGTTTTCGTTGGTCTGTTTTTTTGCAACTTCCAAATCAAAGTCGAGATGAGAATCAACACTTCTTGATAAAAACATAAACCTTGCGGCATCAACCCCCACTTCATCTATAACACTGTCAAGTTCGACAAACTCACCCTTTCTCGTTGACATAGAAACCTTTTTCCCGCCCCTTAACAAGTTGACTATCTGCACCAAAATCACATTGAGCCTATTTCTGTCAACACCTATAGCCTCAACAGCGGATTTCATTCTATTAACATATCCGTGGTGGTCAGCACCCCAAATATCCGTAACTTCATCGAATTTTCTTACGAGAAATTTATTCTTATGGTATGCAATATCGCTTGCAAAGTATGTATATGCACCGTTACTTTTTCTTAAAACTCTGTCCTTATCATCCCCAAAAACAGTGCTTTTAAACCACACGGCACCGTCTTTTTCATATATATATCCTTTGCTTTGTAAAAATTCTATGGTATTTTCAACTTCATTTGAATCGTAAAGTTTTTTTTCGTTAAAAAACACATCAAATTTAACCCTGAACTTTTCAAGGGTTTCCACTATTGACCTCAATATAATATCACCGGCTATGTTTTGGCATATCCCAACAGCTTCCTGTTCGTCCTTCTTTAAGAGTGAGTCTCCGTATTCAACCATAATATTTTTGGCTATATCTATCAAATACTCACCCCTGTAGCCGTCTTCGGGTATAACCTCGTCAATCCCCATAAGCTGTTTATAGCGAATAAATGTTGAAAGTCCGAGCATTCTCATCTGCAAACCGGCGTCGTTTATGTAATACTCCCTTTCGACATTATACCCGCAAAATGAGAGTATCCTTGCTATGCTATCACCGATTGCAGCACCCCTTCCGTGACCGATATGCAAAGGTCCTGTGGGGTTTGCACTGACAAATTCTATTTGAACCTTTTTTGATTTTAATTGAGGCTTAAAATAGCCTATATTATCTTTAATTCTCTCAATCTCTTCAAAAACAGCAGACGGTTTTACATAAAAATTAATAAAGCCTGCACCTGCAACCTCTATTTTATCAAATATACACTCGTCTTTGGAGAATTCTATGAATTTCTTTGCTATTTCAATCGGTTTTTGCCTTAACCTTTTGGATAGAACCATAGCAACGTTTGTCGAATAGTCGCCAAACTCTTCCTTTTTGGGATATTCTATGGAATAGGCAACATCCTCTTGCACATTCTCAGACTCAAGAAAATTTGAAATTAGCCTGCTGATTTTATCTTTCATATATTAACTATCCTTTTTATCGTCCTCTTTTTCCACCTCTGCCTCTATCGGCTCAGCCTTATGAGCAGTCTCCTCTTTTTTTTCTTCCGTATCGTCTTTCTCAATATCTTTCATCGATTTTTTAAACTCTTTAATTCCCTTACCCAATCCTGAACCTATCTCAGGCAACTTTCTAGCACCGAAAATCACTATAAGCAGTATAAGAACCGGCACCATCTCTTGCCAACTTGGTAGCATTTCAACACCCCCCGAAAAGTTTTCTCAAGTGTATCCATATAGCAAAAAAAAGTCAATAAAAGATTGAAAGCTTAAAAAACAAAAATCATAATTGAAAAATATTAAAACCAAACTTTTTTTTGTGCAATTTTAAAAAACCGACAATTTCGATTTTGACAAAGAATTGATTAGGTTTATAATACCATCTTAATTTTTTGTTGATTTTTGGTAATGTCAACTTAATTGTGTCACCCCCTCTTTTTTAGTAATTGCCTCTTTTT
>JALVUQ010000086.1 GCA_027035575.1 Desulfurellales bacterium
ACGGCGATGACAGCATAACCAAACAAAAGCTCGAAGAGATGTCAAACAGAATAATATCATTGGCAAAGCTGTTCAATATAAGAGAAAATCCCGACAGAATAGACGAGCTTGAAAAATTGCCCGAAAGGCTGTTTAAAGAACCGCTTGAAAACGGTAAGATAATGGACAGAGAGATATTCGACAATATGCTTAAAGAGTATTACCAACTAAGAGGGTGGAACAATAGAGGTATTCCGCCTAAGATGGAAATTTAAGAGTTTGTGCTTACGATAAGGTGCGCAAAGTGCAAAGCCAAGATATTTAAGTATAAAAAGATTGGCAAAGGAAGAATTCTTAGGTGTTGGAAGGAGAGAATAAGCGAAGACTACTCACAAAAAGACGGAAATTTGATTAAATGCGTCTGCGGAGCTGTGATTGGAACGGATGAAGGTTTGTATATCAAGATGAAGCAGGGCTCATTCACAGCCTCCGGCACCTACTCTACAAAAAAATGAATAACAAAATCTACCTATATGTTCATATTCCTTTTTGCTACAAAAAATGTCCCTACTGCGCTTTTGTTTCCTATGAGAAACGCTTATCGTCACTGGCATTATATATAAAAAGACTGATTGATGAGATAAAAGATTTTAAAACATCAAAAGTTGTGCAAAGCATCTATTTTGGCGGCGGCACACCCTCAACACTCAAAATCAAGCATATTGAAAGCGTATTGAATGCCGTATATTCAAATTTTACAGTTGACAAAAATGCTGAGATAACGTTTGAGTCAAACCCCGTATCGTTAAAAATCGATTATTTAAAAGGGCTGAAAAGTCTTGGAATCAACCGTTTAAGTATAGGTGTCCAATCGTTTATGGATTCAAAGTTAAAAATACTCGGCAGACTTCACGACAGCCAAAAAGCTTTTAAAGCTGTGAAAAATGCTCAAGATACGGGTTTTAATAATATAAGCATAGATTTGATTTACGGACTTAACGAAACAGAAAAAGATATGGAATTTGAACTAAAAAACGCCTGTTCTCTGGATGTTCAACACATATCAACCTATATGCTGTCAATAGAAAAAGGAACGCTGTTTGAGAAATTATTCAAAAGCGGAGAGCTTACAATATCCAACGATGAAGATACGGCAAACCTGTATCTTTTTATTTCGGACTACTTAAAAAGTGCCGGATATAAACACTACGAAATATCGAATTTTGCAAAGGGTGGATTTGAAAGCAATCACAACAGTGCATACTGGCTCGGATACGACTATCGCGGCTTCGGCGTTTCGGCAAGCTCGTTTGTTGATGGTATAAGGTTTAAGAATACGGATAGTTTGGATAACTATATTAACAAAAAAAACTATGTTGTTTATGAAAAACAACTCGATGAAATTGATAAAATCAAAGAGGCTTTTGTTTTGCTTTTGAGAATGAAAGACGGAGTTGAGATAGAACATTTTAACAAACGCTATAACACAAATATAAAAAAGCTTTATAAAAATGAGCTCGATAAATTTGAAAAGTTAGATATGATTAAAGAAAAAAACGGGCATATATTTTTAAACGGCGCAGAGGCAATGGTCGTTTCCAATGCAGTACTGAGTGAATTTATATAATCTACTCTAATATTTTTACATCCGCACCGAGGAGTTTGAGCCTTCTAAAGACATTTTCCGTGAGTTTTCGAGCAATATCTACCTTAACGACACACCTTTTTTTATTCTCAATCTTCAATACATTCAATTTGTTCTTACTTATAATGCCCATAACACTATTTAAGTCAGCATAATCAAACTCCAAAAGCATAATCTTTTTATCTTCGGCTTTTATAATTTCTGCATTTTCAATTGCCGTCTTTGCGGCTGTTTTATAGGCATTTATAAGCCCGGGAATTCCGAGTTTTTTACCGCCGAAATATCTTACTACGACAATCAAGATATTTGTCAGACCAAAACTCTTTATCTGCCCCAACACTGCCGGTGCCGATGAATTGTGAGGCTCTTTATCGTCGCTTAACTGCACAACAACATCTTCAAAACCCAGCCTGAGAGCATAGACGTGATGACGTGCATCATAATACTTTTTGCGCAACTCTTTTCTGATTTCATCGGCTTCACCTTTTGTTTTTATCGGATAAGCAAATGCGTAAAAAACACTTCTTCTATCCTTAAATACTGCTGATGAGGGCTTAGCTATGGTTTTAAAAGTAGCACTTTCCACAAAAATTTCCCGTTTTTAAATTTTATTCTTCCTTTAATCTTCTATAAAAAAAGAGAGGCTTTGTCAAAAATGCTGCCGATAAGAAACCTAATAACCTGTGCTGTCAATACGGATAAAAAGTTTTTTAGATAGACAGCCTCAAGTGGCACGATTCTGTCAAAATGCTGTAAATGCAGTCATATTTGGAAACTGCAAACCGATAAAAGAGTGTTTATATAATTGACATGATATTCATAATGGATATAATCCGTTTTGTTGAGAGAGTTGCCGAAGTGGCGGAATTGGTAGACGCGCTAGATTCAGGGTCTAGTGGGCATTATGCTCGTAGGGGTTCGACTCCCCTCTTCGGCACCATTTCTTTTTTTGGGGAGGAAGTTATGTCTTCAAGCGAAACATTTCTTTTCACGTCGGAATCGGTTACCGAAGGTCATCCCGATAAAGTAGCAGACCAAATCTCGGATGCGGTTTTGGATGCCATTATTGCAGAAGATAAAAATTGCAGGGTAGCCTGCGAGACGCTCTTAACAACCGGGATAGCTCTTGTGGCAGGCGAGATTTCAACAAACACATACGTTGAAATCCCGGAGGTTATAAGAAAAACAATTAAGGATATCGGATATACCAACGCCGATTACGGGCTTGATTATAAATCTTGTGCTGTTTTAACATCCATAGACAAACAATCACCCGATATTGCAATGGGAGTAAACAAGAAAGATGATTTGGGTGCCGGCGACCAAGGTATGATGTTCGGATATGCAACTGATGATACGAAGGAGTTTATGCCGCTAACCATAGTTTTTGCGCATAAACTTGCCAAACGCTTGACAGACGTGAGAAAACAGGGAATCCTTTCCTATTTGAGACCGGACGGCAAAACGCAGGTCACAATCAGATATAACGGCTTTACACCGGATAAAGTCACCGCTGTTGTTATTTCAGCTCAACACGACCCGCACGTTGAACTTGAGCAGTTAAGAAAAGACATTGTTCAATATGTAATCAGGTATGTGATTCCTCAAGATATGTGGGATGATAATATCCAATTTTTCATAAACCCCACAGGCAGGTTTGTCATAGGCGGACCCTATGCCGATACGGGATTAACCGGAAGAAAGATAATAGTTGACACATACGGAGGAGTGGCAGCACACGGAGGAGGCGCATTTTCAGGAAAAGACCCGTCCAAAGTTGACCGCTCTGGAGCCTATATGGCAAGATATATCGCAAAAAATATCGTAGCTGCGGGCTTGGCTAAGAGATGTGAGGTTCAATTGGCTTATGCTATAGGAGTCAAGGAACCCGTAAGCATAATGCTGCACACCTACGGAACAGGCAAACTGCCGAAAGAGGAGATTAAAAAACTTATAGTAAATAACTTTGATTTGACACCCAAAGGAATGATTGAAACATTAGACCTTTTGAGACCTATCTACAAAAAAACCGCTGCATACGGTCATTTCGGAAGGGAAGACAAGGATTTCACCTGGGAAAAAACGGACAAAGCCGAAATTTTAAGAAAGCAGGCGGGGGTTTGATATGAATTACGATGTTAAGGATATAAATCTGGCTGATAAGGGTAAGGATAGGATAGAGTGGGCATTCCAAACAATGGATGTGCTTTATTCCATACAAAAAAGGTTTGAAAAAGAGCAGCCTTTGAAAGGAAAAACCATAGGAGCTTGCCTGCATGTTACAACCGAAACGGCAAACTTGGCAGTAACACTTAAAAAAGGCGGAGCTGATGTCTATCTTTGCGCATCAAACCCGCTGTCAACGCAAGACGATGTGGCTGCCGCTTTGGTTAAACACTACGATATTCCGGTTTATGCGATTAAAGGAGAGGATAGAGACACATACTATTCTCATTTAAATGCCGTTTTGGATAAAAAACCGAATATTACAATGGACGACGGGGCTGACCTTGTTTCGCTGCTGCACTCGGAACGAAAGGAGTTGGCAGACAACGTAATCGGCTCAACCGAGGAGACAACAACGGGCGTCATAAGGTTGAAGAGTATGGAGAAAGACAACGTTTTGCTTTTTCCCGTGATTGCCGTTAACGATGCAAATACAAAACATATGTTCGATAACAGATACGGAACCGGACAATCAACTCTCGACGGCATAATCAGGGCTACAAACAGGCTTATTGCAGGTTCGGTTTTTGTGGTTGCCGGATACGGCTGGTGCGGAAAAGGGTTGGCAGACAGGGCAAGAGGAATGGGCGCAAATGTTATAGTAACCGAAACAGACCCGCTAAGGGCTCTTGAAGCAGTTATGGACGGATTCAGGGTTATGCCGATAGCTGAAGCTGCCAAAATAGGGGATTTTTTCTGTACCGTAACGGGTGACATACACGTAATAAGGAAAGAGCACTTCGAGGTTATGAAGGACGGCGCAATCGTTGCAAATTCCGGGCATTTTGATGTTGAAATCGACGTAAAGGGATTGCACGAAATAGCCGTTGAATCCAGAGAGATAAGGGATTTTGTTAAAGAATACAGATTGAAAAACTCAAATAGAATTTATCTTTTGGCAGAAGGAAGGCTCGTTAATCTTTCTGCAGCAGAAGGCCATCCCTCAAGCGTGATGGATATGTCTTTTGCAAACCAGGCTCTCTCAGCAGAATATCTGATAAACAACGGAAAAAATCTTGACAAAAAGGTTTATGTAGTACCGAAAGAGATTGACGACAATATTGCAGCTTTGAAATTGGACACTCTCGGCGTAAAACACGATGAGTTGACGCTAGAGCAGAAAGAGTATCTCTCAAGTTGGACAATCGGTACTTAAAATACAGGAGGAATTGATGAAAGAAAAGGTATTGGATGCATTAAAGCAGGTTTTTTACCCCGGCAAAACACACAGCGTTGTTAATGAAGGAATAATTGAAGATGTAGAAATTCAAGGGTCAAAGGTAGTTGTAAAAATAAAAACAGCCGAAAAAAATCAAGGCGTTATAGAGATGCTCAAACGCAGCATTCCTGCCGCACTAAAAAGGCTTGAAGGCATTGAAGATGTTGAACTTGAGATAGAAAAAGTTGTTGAAGAAAAAGAAAAGGTTTCAAATATACGCTACATCATTGCAACAACAAGCGGTAAAGGCGGTGTCGGAAAATCAACCGTCAGTGTTAACATTGCCGTCAGCCTGGCTAAGTTGGGTTTTAAAACCGGTCTGTTGGATGCCGATATATACGGACCTAACATCCCTACAATGATGGGCATAGACGGTGTCCCGGTTCAAATAGACAGGGAGCACAAGGATAAAATACTGCCCACGGAGAAATACGGCGTTAAAATTATATCCATAGGCAATATGATACCGAAAGATGCAGCAGTTATCTGGAGAGGCTCTTTAATACACTCGGCAATAAAACAGTTTATGGAGGATGTTTCTTGGGGCGATTTGGATTTTCTTGTTGTTGATTTGCCGCCGGGAACAGGCGACGCCCAGCTAACGCTTGCTCAGGAGTCAAAAGTGTCAGGAGGTATTATTGTCATAACACCTCAGCATGTTGCTATGAGTGACGCTATGAAGGCTAACGACTTTTTTAACAAACTAAAGATTCCGGTTTTGGGTGTTATAGAAAATATGAGCTACTTCATCTGTCCGCATTGCGGAAAAAGAAGCGATATATTCTCACACGGAGGCGGCAAAAAGTTTGCTGCTGAAAGCTCCTTGCCGTTTTTGGGAGAGATTCCCATAGATTTGGAAATTAGAGAAGGTGGCGATACAGGCAAACCTATAGTAACATCAAATCCGGATTCTCCGGTTTCCAAAGCGTTTGAAGATGCCGCCAGAAATATTGTCGAAAAGGTGAAGCTCTTAAACAGTTAAGGAGAGAAAAAATGAGTATTTTTGACCTTTTTAGAAAATCCCCCTTTGCGGCACTAAACGAGATGATGAAAGAGGTTATGGAATGTACGAACAGGGTTCCGGCTCTGTATGAGGCTTTTTTAAACTCAGACAGAGAAAATATAGAAAAAATAGCCAAAGAGATATCCGACCACGAGTATAAAACGGACTTAATCAAAAACGAGATAAGACAGAGTTTGCCGAACAGTATTTTTATGCCTGTTGCAAGAGGAGATTTGCTCCAAATTATCTCGGCTATGGACGCAATTGCCGATAAAACGGAAGACCTTGGCGTTTTAATGACATTCAAAACCATTACGGTACCGAATGAGATAAAGGCAGAAATAATGGATTTCGCAAAAAGTGTCATAGGCGTTGTTAAACTGTCAAAAGATGTAATTGAGGAGCTCGAAACTCTAAAGGCAGCCAGTTTTGCCGGTCCTGAAGCCGAATCGGTTTCTAATCTTCTCGACAAGATAAACGAATCGGAGCACGAAACCGATAAGTACCAATACAGCCTGACAAAAAAGGTTCTAAACTCCGAACAGGAGATGGATTGCGGCTCTTTGGTCTTGTGGTTGAAAATTATTGAAATAACCGGCGGCATAGCAAACTCAGCAGAAAAGATGGCTAACAGAATAAGGCTTATTATTTCGCAATAGCTATGGAACTATATATAATACTCATACTGTCGGCTGTAATAGGCTTCTATATGGCTTGGAATATAGGAGCCAACGACGTTGCCAACGCTATGGGAACAAGCGTTGGCGCAAGAAGCGTTACATTCAAACAGGCAATTATTATTGCTGCAATTTTTGAATTCTTGGGCGCAATGCTTGTCGGAAACCACGTAAGCCTGACCATAGCAAAAGGAATCGTAAATCCGCAGGACTATACAAACAACGCAATGATTTTCGCATACGGGATGCTTGCCACTCTGCTTTCTGCTGCTTTATGGGTAAACCTTGCAACAAAGCTCGGTATGCCGGTTTCAACAACTCACTCTATAGTCGGAGGAGTGATAGGCTTTGGCATTGTAAGTAAGGGCTTTGCTTCAATCAAATGGATTAAACTGGTATCCATTGTGGCAAGCTGGATAGTATCTCCAATCAGCGGCGGAATCATATCTTTTGCCATTTTTATATTTATCTCAAAATCAATACTTAGCAAAGAAAAGCCGGTTGTTGCAGCTAAAAAGTATGCTCCGTTTCTGGCTTTTCTTGTTGCCATAATACTCGTGTTTTCTATGTTATATAAGGGATTGAAAAATCTGCACCTAAACTTGTCTTTTTCTCACGCTTTGATTATAGCCTCACTTGTAGGTATTGTTTTTGCCTTCTTTATATTTCTTGTGGTATCGAGAATTCCCGTTGACACCACCCTGCCCTACAAAAGAAGATTTCCTCAGGTTGAACGTGTTTTTGCCATACTTCAGCTTATAACGGCATCATATATGGCATTTTCACACGGGGCAAACGACGTGGCAAATGCCGTTGGTCCTTTAATGGGCGCGGTCTATGCAGGAGCTTTGGTTCATTCGCAAAATATAGCTATGCCCATATGGGTACTGAGCGTTGGTGCTGTCGGAATAGTTGTGGGGCTTTCGATGTACGGATATAAGGTTATACTTGTGGTTGGCAGAAAAATAACCGATATGACACCCTCAAGAGGCTTTGCAGCAGAATTCGGTGCAGCAACCACCGTTTTGGTCTGCTCCAAGATGGGATTACCCATTTCAACAACCCACACTCTCATAGGTTCGGTTATAGGAGTCGGGCTTGCAAGAGGAATTGGTGCCCTAAACGGTAAAGTGCTTAAAGATGTAGCCATATCCTGGATTTTAACCATACCCATAGCCGCAATACTTTCTGCCGGGATTTTCTTATCGCTTCAAGGCATTTTCAGTTTATGAAATATGCAACCCTCGATATGGGCACAAACACCGTCAGACTTTTAATTGCTCAAAAAAAGGAGGGCTGTCTATTTGACTTTATCTGTCAAAAAAGCAAAATTGCCAGAATCGGAGAGGGTTTCGGAAGCAATAAACTCATAAAAAAAGAGGCTTTAAAAAGAACCCTGAATATTCTTAGAGAGTATAAAAGCGTTATTAGAAAATACGATGTAAAAGAGGTTTTTGCAGCAGCTACAAGCGCTATAAGAGAAGCACAAAATCGTAAATGGTTTATTGAAAATATAAAACAAGCGGGTTTTGATATTGAGGTAATAACTCCGCAGCAAGAAGCCGAATTAACCCACATCGGAATAGTTTATATGCTAAAAGACATAATAAAAAACGGCAATTGGCTTGCATTCGATTTGGGTGGAGGCAGCACCGAATTTATGTTTTCTTCAAAAAACAGACTGATAGATTCTTTCAGCATACCGCTTGGGGGCGTAAAACTGCTTGAGATGTTTATAAAAAATGACCCGCCCCAAGAAGATGAGCTTAATACGGCTGCAAAATATTTTAAAAAACAGCTTGAAGAATACATTCAAAGACCGCATAAACCGGATTTTATTGTAGGTAATGCGGGTACGGTCACATCACTCGCGGCAATCGATATGAATTTAACAACATACTCATTTGAAAAAACCGAAGGGTACAAACTAAAAAAAGAAAACATAGATAAGATTCTTACAAAACTTACATCTATGAGCTCTCAAAAACGCCTTGAGACATACAATATACTTGAAAAAGGCAGAGAGGATGTTATTGTTGTGGGCGCCAAAATTGTAAAAACAATATTGAACTTTTTTGATAAGGATTATATTATTACAACAAACGGCAGTTTAAGAGAAGGATTGCTTATAAAGAAGGTGTGTTATGGATGAAAACAGAAAAGAACTATTTCTTATGCTAAAAAACAATGCAGAAGATATAAAAAATACCCTCAGCTCAAAAGAACTTCAACTTGCAAAACTCGATACGCTTTTAAGGGAAAGAAACAGGGTATTTGTAAAATTGAGGGATATACTGACCGAAACGTCGATAGATGACGAAGAAGAGGAACTCATTCAAGGAATGATAGAGGATAACGGCTTTATTTTAGAGAGGATGAATGAAATCAAGCAGGATATGGAGAGCAAATTTAACAAAAAGGAGAGCGACGCAAACAAGATTTCAAAATACTCCCCTGATAATCTGAAGGGGTAAAAAAGGAGGTTTTAAGCTATGATTATCAAGAAAGACGACTGTATCCTCGTTGTTATCGATATGCAGGAAAAGTTAGCTAAAGTTATGCAAAATCTTGACAATACGACAAAAAACATAAGGCTGCTTATTGAGGCTGCAAACGAATTTAACATACCCATACTTTATACGGAACAATATCCGAAAGGGCTCGGTGATACCATAGAGCCTTTAAAATCCCTCCTTGAAAAATACAAGGCTCAACGATTTGATAAGATGTCATTTTCAGCACTTTTGATAGACGATATAAAAGATGCACTGGATAAGTCCGGGAAAAACACCGTTGTTTTAACGGGAATAGAGTCTCATATCTGCGTTCTCTCAACAGCGATAGATCTGCAGGATGCGGGCTTCGATGTTGTAATAGCCAATGATGCGGTTACATCAAGAGAAGAAGGTTTTTATAAAACTGCTATGGATTTTTATAACGGACAAAACATACCTGTTATTCCAGCAGAATCAATTGTTTTTTACTGGATTGAGTTTGCAGGAACGGAATCGTTTAAAAAGTTGCAGAAAATAATTCTCGGGAGAGATTAGACCTATAAATTGTGATAGATAATTTTTTCAAAAGCCGCTTTAATATATTTTTTTATTCGTTCATACTCTTTTCCATAGGGAGCTTCTATGTAGGTTTTTTCCCGCCGGATGAGCCTAAATATGTCGATGCCGCTTTAAGAATGATTAAAACAGGCAATTATATTGTTCCTTTTTTCAACTGTCACATCCGCTTTGATAAACCTATACTATACTATCTTGAGATTGTAGTTTTCTTTAAAATGTTTTTTGTGGAGCATCTGTTAAAAATAGGGCACGACCCTCTGGGTATAATAGAGTATGCGGCAAGACTGCCCTCAATTATAACCGGAAGCTTTATAATGCTGTTTACCTACCTTACATCTCTGGAGTTATTCAAAGATAAAGAGGGAGCAAAAAATTCTGTGGTTGTTCTGCTTTCTTTCTTTTTCTATTTTTATCTTACGCGTTCGGTTTATCCCGATGCGAGCCTAATATTGTTTGAACTTATGGCAATCTACTTTTTCATAAAAAATTCTTATATATTGGCTTGGACGTTTATAGCTTTGGCTTTCCTGACAAAAGGACCTATCGGTATAGTGACTCCCGGTTTTACATATTTTATATATCTGTGGATTGTTAAAAAAGAATCAGGCATAAAAGAATTTTTTTCGCTTCAAAATCTATTTGGAATAGCGGTATTTTTAATACTGTCAGCACCTTGGTATATTATTATGTATCACCAATACGGAATGGAATTTATTAACAAATTTCTTATTTACCACAACATAGAACGCTTCACGGGTCAGGCGCATCAACATCCTCACTCGTTTTTTTACTACATTCCCATAGTCATCGCATCTTTATATTTTTGGTTTGCCTATCTAAAACAGTTGTACGAAAAAATAGATATAAAAGATAAACAAAACCTGTTTCTCATTCTCTGGTTTGCCTGGATTGTACTGTTTTTTTCAATATCAAGAAACAAACTTGTTCACTACATAGCTCCGGCATACATTCCCCTTGCAGTACTTATGGGACGATATGTTGATGAACTTAAAAATTTTAAAACTGCTCAAACCATAATATCGCTACTTGAAATTCTTTTGGCTTTTGGCGCCGCTTTTTATGCCTATAAACAGCATTTAAACTTGTTAATGCCGACTCTCCTTTTCGGATTTTTCTTTTTATCTATGCTGAATTTCCTCAAAAACCCAAAAAGAGTTGTGTTTTATAAGGTTGTGTTTCTAAGCGTCGTAGCGGCAGTAGTGCTTATACAGTTCGAGTCATACAGACCTGAGAAAAAAATTTGGAAATTGCTTATAAATAAACCCGCAAAACTGTATGAGTACAAAATTAACAATCAATCGCTTGTCGCATATACAGGCAGGTGTTTGAAAGAATACAGAAACCCGGCTATATTCATAAAAGCTAAAAAGCCGTTTTATATCTACACAAAAAAAAGACACATCAAAGAGATAAATGTCAGATATAAAATTCTTTTTTATGCCAAAGATAAGGGCACAAACACAGCACTGTTATTTGTACAATGAGTGATGATATATTAAGCAAACTGCAAATAAGCAAAAAAGATACGTATCTATACGACAAAGCAGTCAAAGTTTTGGAGTTTATGAAAAACAGATATAAAGGAGAGGATTTGAGATTCGTTTCGGCTTATCTTTTTAACGACTCCAAAATAATAGATAAAAACGCAAAATTACGTGCTCTTTTTAACAGGTTCGCAACGGTGGAAAGACCCAATATTATTTATATAAGAACGGATACCGATTTAAAAATAAACAGCATAAGTATAAAAGATTTAACCCAAAAACTTCACTTATGCGCATTCTTCGGTGGGAATATAAACAGTCTCGTTCAAGAAGATTGCAGTGTGGTCATATCTGAAAACCTGTCGTTTTTTATGAGTGCTGTTCCAAATAACGCGATATTTTTATACAGCAAGGGGTTTCATTTAATAAATTCGCTGACAGCATTTATAAAAAAACTCAAATACAACAACCTCATTCATTTCGGTGATGTTGATACCGAAGGTCTTGCCATATTCGAGGCGTTTAAAAAAAATCTGCCTGAGCTAACCTTTTATCCGGACATAGAAACGGTTAGGTTTATTATTGATAAATTCAAAGATAATCTACCCACCAATAAACAAAAAGCAGACGGATGCGAGTATAAACACTCCAAAGAGTATTATGATTTGGTTAAAAATGGCATAAGCATTGAGCAGGAGTTTGTGCATTCTCTTTTCTACAAAACAATATTAGAGAAACCGAAATGGATGAAGTAAAACTTTTCTGCTCCAAAGATTGCCCTGATACCTGCTCATTTTTAGGCAGACTGGATAAAAACGACAAATTATTAATAAAACCGTTAAAAGATGGATTTCTTGACAGAGGTTTTGTGTGCAAAAAGCTCAAAGGTTTTTATAGAAGAGAAGTTGAGAACAACAAAGCACAATCTTTTTACGTAAAAGACGGAAACAAAATCGTAGGTAGAGATGTTTTGGAAAAACTGGCGGAATTGTTAATTAAAAACAAAAACAAAAAAATTCTCCTTTATAAAGGTTCCGGCAGCCTCGGATACTATATGGGTTTTTGGGACAAGTTGTTCTCAAACTTTGAAAATTGCTATTTTGTAAAAGGAAATCCTTGCGATGAAACAGGAATTATAGCGCATAGAGAAGATTTCGGTGTCTGCGCAAATCCGCCCGTAGAAAACCTAAAAAAGGCGGAAACAATTATACTTTTCGGGAAAAACGCCTACGTTGTATCGCCCCATCTCTTTGTATATCTTCAAAAGCTAAAAAAACTCGGCAAAAAAATAATATACATAGACCCTATAAAATCAGAAACGTCAATAATAGCCGATAGATATATCAGAATAAATCCCGCAGCAGACGGGCTTTTAGCTTATGCCATACTGGCAGAAATGGGATATTTTCCAAAAAAATATGAGCTGTTTGACAAAATCGGCATATCAAAAAACGATTTCGAATATATTACGAAAAGCATCAAACCTAAAAAAACAGGTATTATTGAGGGTTTTGGTATGCAGCGATATTCAAACGGGAAAAACATAATACAATGGATAAACAGGCTCGCATATTTTACAGATAACATTTATAACCTTTTTTATTCCCGCTCATCGAAAGAGGGCTTGGAAAAAATTGAGGTAAACAAAAAGCATATAATAAATATTGCCGAGGTTACAGATTTTTTAAAAAGAAACTTTTTTAATATTATTATTGTCGTTGCATCTAATCCTACCGTAACTATGCCGCAAAATTCAATATGGAAGAGGGCTTTAGAGAAAGCAAAAACCGTTGTTATTGATACGAACGAAACGAATACGTCGAAATTTGCCGATTTTTTCATCAGAGTCGGCGGAATGTTTGCTCAAGAAGATATTCAGGGCAGCTACTTTTTCAATAAAACAAACAAAAGAGAAAGGTTAATCAACTCGGATAACTCGGATATTGATATAATTAAGCAGCTTTCTAAATTGATGAATATTGATATAAAAATACCGAAAATTAACGAAATAAATACAAATATACCCGTTAAAGTCAGAATTTTGAGTAAAAAACAGATAGACTTGCTTGAGCCGAAAGTTGAGAAAGACAGAATTAGACTCATAACACTATCAAACGAGAACTATCTAAACTCACAAACTGAAACTCTGCAATACGACAGCATATTTATCTCACGGGAACTCTCCTTAAACCTTAATATCAAAAACGGCGAATTTGTAACCATAAAAAGCAGAATATCGGAATGCAGGGTGCAGTGTTTTGTTAGTGAAAAAGTCAATGGCTTCAACGCTTTTGCCTATAAAAACAGGTCTGAGTGTTTTAATAAATTAACAGAAAGCAAACCTACCGATGCGACATATGCCCTCGCCTACTACGATTTGTTTGTCGAAATTATAAAATGAGAATTAGTGAAATAAAATCGGGGGTAAGAGACCCCCGCTTGTGTTTTAATTAAGAAAATTAGATATGGAAAGGATTTGTGTAGAAAATAATCAGAACAATAACAAGCATATAGATGACAAGAGATTCTATCATTGCAAGACCAATCATCATCAGTGTAAGCAGCTTACCGGACAAGCCCGGGTTTCTTGCCGTTCCAAGCACGGTTCCGTTGACGGCGTGTCCCTGCCCTATTCCGCCGCCTCCTGCTGCAAGCCCAAGACCGATAGCTCCACCCATGGCAACGAACATATAGTATTTTTTGAGCACCAAAGTTCCTGTCTGAGCATCACCCGCAGCAAATGCAGGTAGCGCCAAAATTACTCCGAACAGTGCAAGTGCAAACGTTGTAAATCTCCTCATAACTCCACCTCCTCACAAAAAATCAAAAAAATAATTCTACTCTTCCATACCGCTCAATGCATCCGCAATATACAATGTTGAAAGAAGCGGGAAAATAAATGATTGTATAACGGCAGCCAGCAAAACCAAAGCCATAACAGGCAGAGGAATAAGCCAAGGTGCAAGGAAAAACAGAACTGCCAAAAGTATATCATCGCCTCCGATGTTACCGAACAACCTGACAGAGAGAGACAAAATCCTTGCAAAATGTCCTACGATTTCAACGGGCAGCATCAACGGTGTTAACCACCAAACAGGTCCTAAAAAATGTTTGACATATCTGAAGCCGTGTTTTTTGATTCCGAGATATTGATAGTATATAAAAACGATTATAGCCATAGATATGGTTGTGTTCCAAGACGATGTAGGAGGGATGAAACCCGGAACAAGCTCAACAATATTGGCAAAAAATATAAATATACCGAGTGTAGCAATTAAGGGAAAGTGTTTTTTTGCCTCGTCCTCGCCGAGAATTTCCTCTACAAAGTTATACAGTCCGTAAACAACGGCTTCCACCACATTTTGAAAACCGGTTGGCATCAATTTTAAAGACGACCTTGCAATCAATGCCAAAACGATGATTACTAACATCATAAACCAAGTAAAAATCAAATACCCGGGCAAACCTGTGGCGTGAATAATAAAATCTAAAAAGGTTGGTGCTTCCATGAATCCTCCCGACTAAACAGTAATATTTTTATTTATCAAAGCAAAAACAGACATAATCATTATTGATAAAGGCACAACAGATAATCCCAAAACAATACCTAAAACGTCAAATTTAAGCTCAAACAAAATCCAGATGGTAAACCCTACAAAAAGATAACGCAATGAATTTTCAATAAGAGAAAATCTCCCTTTTTTCAACCACCAAACGGACATAAGCTTGATTATATACCAATCGCCTATACCCACCAAAGCACCAAGAAAACTTCCTGCAAGGCACTTTGTACTGGTGAAAACATAGCAAAAAACAGCTATTAAAAGATACACTATAACAAAAATTATTTCAAGTTTTTTCGTTGTTATCTTCATCTTTTTTGTATTTCTTTATGCCTCTGTACATATTTTGAAATCCAGCTATTATTCCTACAAGCAGAAAGAAAAAAAACGCCCAGTGGTGCGATGTGTTATATTTGTTGTCTATCCAATAACCTATCCCACCGCCTATAATGATTGAAAAAACGACGCTGAATCCGACGGTTGTGGCATCGTATAAATCCAAATAGAACTTCTTGTCTTTTTTGTCTTTCATATATAAAACTTACCGCTCGATAAATCTTTAAACACGTTTTCCATCGCAATTAAGGTGTTTTCTATATCTTCAAGGGTATGTTGAATGCCTATAAAATTGGATTCAAACTGCGAAGGCGGTAAATATATACCCTGATTAAGCATACCCAGAAAATAGTTATTAAACAGATTTAAATCACTTGATAGCACTTCTTTATAATTTTTCGGAACATTATCGCTAAAAAATAGGCAAAACATAGAACCTGTCGATTCTCCCGAAAGCGGAATGCCGTATTGTTTTGCCAGTCCTACTGCGCGTGACACTAATTTTGTGGTATTTTTTTCCAAATCATTGTAAGGATTCTTCTTTTTTAATATATCAAGCGTTGCAGCGCCGGCTGCCATCGCTATCGGATTTCCGCTTAAAGTTCCTGCTTGATAAACGCTGCCTTCAGGCGACAGATAGTCCATTATATCTTTTTTTGCACCGAAACAGGCAGAAGGAAACCCACCTCCCACAACCTTTCCTAGAATGGTAATATCAGGTTCGATGTTATAGATATGCTGTACTCCTCCGTATGTCAATCTAAACCCGGTCATAACCTCATCAAAAATAAGCAAACTTTCGTATTGATTGCAAATTTCTCTTAATCCTTCCAAAAAACCTTCTTTAGGTTTGATAACACCCATATTACCCGCAACAGGTTCAACAATAATACAGGCAATCGTATCTCCATACTTTTTAAAGATTTTCTTAACCGCATCCAAATCGTTATACTCCGCAAGCAGGGTATGTTTTGCAAAATCAAGAGGTACACCTTTGCTTGAAGGAACACCAAACGTGCTTGCTCCGCTTCCTGCACCTACCAACAAACCATCGGAATGCCCGTGATAGCATCCTATAAACTTTAGAATATTGTCTCTGCCTGTCACACCCCTTGCAAGCCTTATGGCGCTCATGGCAGCTTCCGTGCCTGAGTTAACAAATCTAACACTCTCTATCGACTCGAAAGCATTAACTATTCTTTTTGCCAATTCAGTTTCTATAGTTGTAGGCGCTCCGAAACTAAAGCCGTTTTGCAAAACTTTTTCTACTTTTTTTAACACCTCCGGGTTTGCGTGTCCGACTACTGCAGGTCCCCAAGTGTTTACATAATCGATAAATTCGTTACCGTCCTCGTCATAAACCTTAGAACCTTTGGCTTTTTTAATAAACAAAGGCTCAATACCCACGGCTTTAAAAGCTCTGACAGGGCTGTTTACCCCTCCGGCTATATATTTTTTTGCTTCTTCAAATAACTCTCTGCTTTTTTCAAACATTTTTGCCTCCGTTAAACAAGCGATATATTTAAAATAAAAAGTATCACAATAAGAGGGGTTATTCAAGAAAAAGCAAAGAATCTTTCAAATAATATAAAAACAAAGTTGAGAAATAAAATTGTAAAAAATAGCAAATTAAGTCATTACGGAAATTTTTTTACTTAATAGCCATACACAACGGATATATGGGCTTTATCTTTAGGGTTTTTTGTAGATTCTGCAACTACCTCTATACGAAAGAGAGACGGTATGGTTGGAGGGTGGATAATATTAGTTCCTCTTTTACTCGTTGTGACTCCACCGGCTATTAATTTCTTAGAAGCTGAAGAACCTGACGTGTTACCCTTTGCTGCATTTACAATTTCTACATATACTAAGTAAGTTCCCACAGAATATTTTAAGTCATAATAATTTTTAATATAATTTGTATTTATATTTTCAGCTAAAGTGGTTGATGTAGCTCTACACTGATTATCTGAGAGCTCACTATCTGTCCAATTAGATGTTTGAGTATTGAGCTTATAGTGCAAACAAGTAGTTTTTTTATCCAGTAAGTTTGACGGAAAAGAAACGGCATTGTTATTCTTAATATACCCCAAAATTTCTTTCGTTTCCCTGAAGGCACCTACAGCAGACTCTACCGCACTCCTATACTGCCTAAAACTTCCGGATATTTTTGTGCTTTGCATTGAGATATACAGAGCCATACTTACAAGAGCTAAAATTATAAACGCAAAAACAATTGCAACTATGAGAGCAATTCCTTTGTCATTCTTAACAGTCATACACTACTCCAAATTTTTTGGTGTTGCTAAAATCTTTATAACTTCCCAACGATAATTTTTATAATCGGTAATTTTTGTCAAGTCAAAATTTCTTCCCATTCCGGTTGAGCTATCACCCACAAATATACTATTGTGCGGATACATATAATTTTTATCTTTTCTTCCGTTTTGCATTAAAATAAACACTCTTACCTGTTTTAACTCATCTCTAATTTTCTCGGCGTTTAAACCCGTTATATTTTGCGTCCAATAGTCTATACTACCGTTAGTATCGTTGTCCAAGCCAAATTCAACCTGAAAATCTGCAACACAGTGCAAAATTGGGTAAGACTGCACTACACCGTTGGATTGTTTCATAACTGCTCTTGCCAATGTATAGGTACCGTTGGCACACTCGCTTTTTGTATCACCTCCGGAATATAAACGATAATCAATTCTATTAAACGGAGACCTAAGGTTACTATTATCAACACCATATATAAGATACACAGATGAAGGTAAAAACGGTAGTCCGTAATCTGTCGGAATAGTATCAGATGGATCTGCATCTTTAGAAATAACATAAAATAAACTGCCTCCTATTAAAGTCCTGCTTCCTGCATCCATAACAATTACTCTATCTGTATTTTGAAGGTTGTTGTAGTTAGCAACGTTATTTGAAGGCCAAATATTTAGGGAGCGGTTACTATTTATGTAGCTCCAATGGCTCGAAGCTTTATTTAAACCGAAAGCCGTACTTTTTAGAACTAAATAGCTAAAACCTTTTTTGTTATCCTTTTTTCCGACTATGGCTCTTGGCGGATTGGAAGAGTCATTAAAAATATCTGGAGTTAAAGAATAAAGACTTAAGGTTGAAGCAGTCGCTTCAGAGTATAGTAATCCCCCGGTACCCCATGGCAAACCCAATCCTGCCGTTTCTATATCTTTTCTTATAACTTCAAGAGCCGGAATGTTTTCTATACTCGTTTTGGATAAGCTAACCTCTCTTACGGTTGTCTTTAATTCTTGTATAAACAATTTATATGGTATTCCTATAATCACGGCGAATATAATTACTGCAACAAGAATCTCTATTAAACTAAACCCTTTTTTATTCATTTTTGTTCACCACCGTATCTGTTGTGTAGTTATAATTTTTATTTCTATAGTTCCAACTTATTTTAGATGCTATATTTTTATATCCTGATGAAAATACGGTTATATTATCTATTATGGTAAACCTCTCGTAAAAGTTGCGTATAGCTTTAATCTCAACCTGTGTCAAAACTCCTGTAGGTACATTATTGTAAGGTCTATTTGATAAATCGTTCACGTGATCACTCAAAATCTCAACAGCAGTGTTTCTGATTTCGTTTTTCAAGTTGTTATCCATCACAACCGCTGACAGTTCCATAAGCCCTGTTACGGACACACCTATAATCACCATAGCAACAAGAAGTTCAATTAAGGAAAATCCTCTATTTGACTTCGCATTTTCCAGCATTATACTCTCCCATAGCTATACGACTTATATATACCTTGATACAATTATGCCTCGCAGGATAATTTATGTATAAAGTAAAAGAACCAAAACTCCAATTGCTACTTCTGGCAACACCTTCATCTCCAAACATAATTACACTACCGGGTGCTATGCCGTTTAGCGGATATTTTAAGGTAACAGTTGTAGCATCTTTTTCCTCGGATACTCCGTCAAACTTGAGATTATAATTTTTGTCATCTAAAGTAAAAATAGTGTATTGAGTGGAAGAATCAAACCTTATTCCGTGCGGTATCCCCGTATTCATTGATTTGAATCGTTGTAGAGACAAATCACTGTATATTTTTGTAATTTCTTTTTGAGTATTATATTTTTTCATATATCTCGATAAATAAGGAACTGCAATAGCCAGCATAGTAAGCAATATCAAAACTACGACTATCATCTCTAATAATGAAAAACCGCTTTGTCTATTGTGGCACACAGCTTTATCAAATCTATAAAATAGTTGTTTAAAACCGTTTTTTTTGCGCTTCATTGCATTATTTCTCTTTCCATTGTATAACCTTATTAATAGGGGGAGGAGGCAAAATAAATGTCATACCGGCAGAGGGAGGAGGAGCTCCAACTATAGGGTGAAGCAACTTTCTTCCCTCATGAGAACCGTGCCCTTGCCCAAACTCTTCTGTTAACTTAATCTTTTCTATAGCACCGGTAGATAATTGCATATATAATGTTCCCTCAATATTTGTCGGAGTGCCTCCGTTACTGTAATTTACCATCCAAGCAGATGAACTTCCTCCAAAACCGCACATATCACTCGTTGGCATAAATGTTGTATAAAATACCCATCCGTTTGTAGAGGCAACCGGGTCAGTAATCATCCTTTCCGAATTATAATTACCTTCGGAAGAATTAAGATTAATATACCATCCATTGTTAATGTTATCAATCGAAGCGTTTGCATCATTGGTAACATTAGTTAAATCATTTAAATTCAATATTGATGTACAGTTTTTAATATAAACCCCATTTCCAAAACAAGGGTCCTTAACACCATATATTCTTCTTTGAGCAGTCGGGTCATCTTCCTTTGTAAAATATCTTCCTTCACCGAAATAAACCCATAGTGTATTATCCTGTTTGTCTTGTAAAGTTCTAACTCCAGACGTCACAGGACCTATGCCGTCTATCAACTTTGAAACTTTCCAATTATCAGGATTTACATCATCATTCGTAACTAAGCGTAAAATACCGCCATGCCAACCACTATTTTCGTATGTATATCCGAAATACACGGAATCATCTGAATAATTTGTTCCTAAATCAACACTAGTTTTAAACATTCTTCCCGCAAAGGCATTTATATTACCCAGAACAGAATCAGAACTTCCGCTTAACCGTATTTTTCTTTTCAAATCACCGGTTTTCAAATCAAGAATATATAAGTATAGTGGTTGATGAACCGTTCCATTATAACTATCAGGACCTGATGCAAATACAACATACCAATAACCGTTTTTCTTATTGTTATCAACATAAGTACCGTTATCAAGCCTTTTTTTTGCAGGTATGTGCACAATAGCCGGTCCTGTTGTAGTAAATCCTAAATCATTATCACTAAACTCCCAAAGAACTTTTGGATTTTCCGGATCTGTTACATCCAATGCAAAATAGGAAGAACGTCCTATTCCTGTCGGGACTTTTCCAGTATCATTTGGAGGATGGACAGCTCCGTCAGCATCACTACCACAGGCTCCACCCAAATTCAATCCGCCTATAAGTATCGTGCGCCAACTATTTACCGTTTTGGTTTGAGAATAATAATCATTTACGTTATCTCCCGGATATTCTATACTTGCATCTAACATATATGGGGTCAAATCAACATAATAAATATGACAATATTCTTTATCCATATAGTATTTCAAATACGGCAAAAGATTTTTGGGTATAAATCCCCAAGCTTCTGACCCTAATTCCACATCAGCCGGCAGTTTTTCCAACTTAGCTATATTACTGTTGGCTGCATTCAACATAGTAACTTTGCCGAGTCTGAAGGCATGAAGCATTCCATCATTTGCTCCAACAAACACCATTCCTCTGTTTTTATAATCATCACTTTCTACAAATTCTTTATATGTTTTGTCGTTATATCCATACGGAGCATTTTTATAGTAATCATCAATGGGACTACCAGACAAAATTCTAGGTGTTGAATAAACTATATCTCCAAGCTTCCATACATGGGTATTGCTACCTATGGTTACAGTCCTGTTTCTATAACCTTCTATATCTTCTCCTCTTATATAATTTATAACATCATCCGCTTGCGTCAAATTGTCAACGTCAAGATAATCCATTAACTTGGTAGCGTTTGCATCTATGAAGTTGCCCTCTGTCAAGTTATCGGTTAAATTATCAATATCCGTAAAAATTTTCCTGTTATCCGGGGGTGTTTCCCATAAAGACATACCGGCATCCCATAAGTATTTCACTTCCGAGACATTTTTATCAGGTAAAGATGTATCAGGTATTCCGTCTCCGTTGCTATCTTTCATAACGTGAACCATTGTAGTATTTGTAGAATTATCAAAGAAAAATGAAATAGCATAATCATTATAAAGATTTAAAATTTTATTTCCATCAGTATCTTCCCTTATATTTTGGACAAAAGGCCCTAGATAAAACCACATATTTTTTAAATTACCCACCCAATTCATATTAGTACTATTATCAAAACTTTTCTTCGGGTAAAACAAGGCCTGCAAGACTACAGAACCGCTACTTTCATTTGTAGCAAGAATTGAAGAAGGCGTTCCGGAAGATGCCAGTTTTAATATTTCAGCAATGGTTCCTTGTATAAAATTTTCTATTAAATACCCGTCTCGGGCTCCGAGATAGTTGTCTGGAATTCCATCTCCATTTTTATCCCATTCTGCTTGAAGATCCGGTTTTCCATCCCCATTTAAATCTTTAAAACCTCCGTATTTAGCGGCTGCTTCTAAAAGTTTCCGCGCCCTTGCACTCCTACCAAATGTATAAATAGTATATAGAGTAAGATTTTGTGTACCAGGAAGATTACTTCTTAAGTCTGAAACATGGCTATAGTATGCATCACCCTCCAAATAATAAGTTCCATCACTGGATAAAGTGGAACACCATTTGGAGTCGTACCCTTCTTCATCTGCTATTTTATCCATCCAGGTTTTCACATTAAAATTTGGGTCTGAGACAGTCCCAGTATATCCATAAAAACACGTCCCCGGCACATTCATATCCTTTGTAGATTCTCCATCTGTTATTAAAATAACAAAATTTTTCTGACACCTATATTGAATAGGGTCGTGATTAGAATAATCTACTCCTGAATTGTAGGCTGACTGTGTAGCTTCAAAATATCTTATTGCTTCATAGTAAGTTTCGGCAAGTGGCGTCCAATTATGAGGATAAAGCGGTGGATATCCTTTAGGCTTATTTGGATATTTATTCTTATCATATACATCCTGATTCAAATATAAAGATGCAAGATTTGTATTGTTGTCAGATATGTAACTAACAACTCTTCCTCCGTCTTTACGGTCGTCATCATCTTCATATTCACTGCCATGGTTGAAAACCATTAAACCGACTCTGACCTTTTTTGAAATCTTCTGCAAGATACCCTTAGGTTTACCGTCTATCTTAACCCTTATTGCGTATTTATCACCGTCAACCTCAAACCAGAATCTATCATTCCTTGTTTTATTTGAACCGTCATAATCTGTGCCGACATAAAAAATTTCATCACTGTAATCATATGGAAAGTAGTTATCAGACTCACTTTCTTCATATTTTTTCTTAAATTTGTAACCATAAGGATATAAAGAATCTGCATTCTTTTCTATTGTGTTAAACCCCTGCAGAAATTCATCACTGCCACTTTTCTTGTAATTTCCACCAACCAGTATTTTTAATAGTATGTCATACCTTCTCATTGTTAACCAGTTTAAAAAATTGCCGTTCCAATCACCATTTGAGTCTTTATAGAAATAATCATCACTGTCATTATAAAAGTATTGTGAATCAGGATCAAAGATACCGTAATACTTATGGCTTGAGTCGAACGATGTATCAACTTCATATAGATGCAAACCTTGAGGCCAATAAGCCGCATATTTCATACTGCCTGAATTATCAACTATAAACAAAACATTGGGAGTGACCGAAGAAATCAGAAAAGGTGGTGCAGCACAATAAGTGGACATGCTTTGAGAATAAGCTTTTAGTGGGAAAATACTTAAAGCTAAAAATAAAAACAGACATCCGACATATAATGCTCTAAACATTTTCTTAATTATCATAATACACTTCCTCATTCTGGAATTCTAACAATTACAATTCTTTTAACAAGACCAAATTTATTTAACACAATAATCACAGAATCATCTATACGAATCTTTTCCTCATTTCTTTTCTTGAGGCTTTCAAGACTCACTTTTTTATAATTGGTCTCCCCTTCACAATTGCCATAACAATCACTTTTTATGAAAATTTCATACTTGTTTGACAATCTGAGCGTAACATATTTGCCGTCTATTTTACCCTTAACGGTGCTGTCGGTAAATGTTATACCATTGTCAAAAATCAATTTACGTGCAGATACTGCACCTTTTAAAGATTTAGATTGAGATACGTTACATAGAGCAAGCACATAAAAAATAAAAAGAATATCCAAACATATAAGTTTTACAAACCGCTTTGAAAACCAATTCCAACCAACAAAATTATTCCTTTTAATATCAACCATTTCCAACCTCTAAAAAACAATTTATTTTTATTAAGATATTACTAATATAAACGTTATCGTTCTCTAAATCATCGCAAAACAAACAACATGAAAAAATCAAACTTCTCTCCTCCATCTTATTTTATTTAAATTTATATTATTTTTGTGAAAAAATCGTGAAAATTCTTTTTTTAACAATAACCACTCAACTACTCACCAACTCAACCATTATCCGATTCCATTCACAAACCACCAGACGCCAGCCACCAATCACTAATCACCAATCACTATCAACCTTTATTTTTTTTAATCAATTCGTATAATACGATAATTCTAAAGAGGTTTGAAAATGTTAGATTCTTTAATAGAAGGATTTTTCTTAGGAATAGGCGCAGCAATACCCATAGGTCCGATAAACATACTTATAATAAACGAAGCTCTAATATCTTATAAAAATGCCGTATTCATAGGGGCAGGCGCAATGAGCGCCGATTTAACCTACCTATCTTTGATACTTTTGGGTTTATTAAACAAAATACAAAAAAGTCATAATATCCTGGTTTTTATGGGCATTATGGGAAGCATTTTTTTGATATATCTGTCATACGGCATCTTTAAAACAAGAAATATCCTGCCTGAAATCTCAAACTCTCAAGCACACCAAAAAGGCATAGTAAATTCGTACTTCAAAGGATACTCCTTGACGCTTCTAAATCCCTACACCATAGGTTTTTGGCTTAGTGTTACAACCTATGTGGCAACAAACGGACTTAACCCTATATTTACGGTTTTGGGTTTAATCTTTGCAATAACCCTGTGGATAACCATAATGCCTTTTGCCGTTCATAAGTCTAAAAATATTATAGCAGCAAAGGCATTTAAACTTATAAATATAATATCGTCCCTCGTTCTTCTTTTTTTCGGCGTCTCAATGTTAATCGCATCAATTTCTTTGATAAAATAACCGAGTTTTATATCTCCCAGTCCAATACACGATAAGATATAGCCTCTTTGATATGGGTTGGCTTAATATCCTGAGAGCCTTCAATATCCGCTATGGTTCTTGCAATTTTCAATATTTTAGAGTAGCTCCTTGCAGAAAATGCGAAACGTTCAACAGCCAATTTCAAAATTGTGTTGGATTCATCATCGAGTTTGCAGAACTGTCTCAGCTGTTTTTCGTTCATTTGAGCGTTGTGGTTTATAGGTGAATTTTTAAACCTGTTTTTTTGTATATCAAAAGCCAGTTCAACCTTTTCTCTCATTTCGGAAGAAGAGATAGTTGTTTTATTTTCCGAGCTTAAATCCTCATAGTCAACCTCAGGGACACTGACCTGTATATCAATCCTATCAAGAATAGGTCCTGATATTTTTGAACGATACTGCTTAATTTGAGCTATCGTGCAGGAGCAGGTTTTTCTTTTGGAGCCGTAGTAGCCGCATTTGCAGGGATTCATAGCCGCAACAAGCATAAATTTTGAAGGGTATGTAACCTTATTCGCAGCCCTTGAAACGGTTATCTTCCCGTCTTCCATAGGCTGCCTCAATACCTCTATAACATTACGTCTAAATTCGGGAAACTCATCAAGAAACAAGATACCATTATGTGCAAGTGTGATTTCGCCCGGCATAGCGTTGATTCCGCCGCCAATCATACTAACGTCGCTCGATGTGCTGTGAGGAGACCTAAACGGCCTTTTAAGCATAATGGGGCTGTCTTTATCAAGCAGACCCATAATGCTGTAAATCTTGGTGGTTTCAAGAATTTCGCTCTCTGTCATATCAGGCATAATCGTAGGCAAGCGTTTTGCTATCATACTTTTGCCGACACCCGGAGAACCTATCAACAACATATTATGAAAACCCGAAACGGAAATCAGCGCAGCTCTTTTAACCTTGGCTTGCCCTTTTATATCTGAAAAATCAACCTCATATAAACCTTTTTTATTAAAAGATAAGCCAACATCACTTTTTGCTTGTTCTTGTTCCAAAGTGCCGTTTAAAAAGTTTACAACCTCAAGAAAAGTTGAGAATCCGTAGGTTTCCGCCCCGCTAATCGCACCCTCTTTTTCATTTTCTTTGCTAACTATCAACTTAAGATTGTTCTTTTTTGCAAAAACACCTATGGGGAAGATACCCTTTGTAGATTTCAAGCGTCCGTCAAGTGACAGCTCTGCTGCAAATACATACCCCTCAAAAGAAGGAATATCGACACCTGAAATATGAGCCAAGCCCAAAGCTATGGGCAAATCAAAGTATGAGCCTATTTTCTTTAAATCTGCCGGTGCGAGATTTATGGTAATCTTTTTGGGCGGCAGTTTAACAGAGCTGTTAGCCAAGGCGTGCAAAGCTCTGTCTTTACTCTCCTTTGCAGCCCCTTGAGCCAAGCCTATTATATTTATCGACGGCAAGCCCCTTGCGGCATCTATCTCAACATCAACATCAAAAGCCTCTATGCCGACAACTATTGCGCTTTTGAGCTTTGTGAACATCTTAATGCGTTTTTATGCTGACAACCGGAGAAGACTTGCTCTCCTGCCCATACTTATCAACAGACTTAACCCAATAGTAATAGGTTGTATTCGGTGATACGCTGCTGTCTATATACTGCGTTTTGTTTGTGTCTGCTATCTTTTTTGTGATAATGAGATAATATCTTCTGAAAACTTCATAAGAAACCGTATCGGGGGAGCCTTTATCCCAGGTTATTAAAACGGAGCCGTCACTTAACTGACTGACCTTAATGCCTTTTGGCGGAAGGGGAAGCGGCTTTGTTTTTACTGCTTTAATCTCTTTGGAATCGCTTTCTATCCCGTCTTTATCAACAGCATTAACCTTGTAGTAGTATGTTGTTCCGGGCGCCAATCCGCTGTCCAAATAGGTTAGTTTTGAGGAGCTCACCTCTCCGATTAAAGATAGGGAATCGGGGTCTGTGCCTCTATAAATTCTATATTTAACAACGTCTGCGTTAAGGCTGGGCCACCAGCTTATAAGCAGTTTCCCAGCTCCTGCAACCTGCCCTGCTATGTTTCTTGGGGCAAGCGGTTTAAATTTCGTCGTTGCTTTTGCATAGGCAAGTATATCTCCCTCTACTCCGTCGTAGTTTACGGATGTAACCGAATAGTAATAGGTAGAGCCGTCTTTTAGATTTTTATCCACATAAAAATTATTCAAATGTCCCGATACGTGCCCTATCTTTTTAAACGGACCCTTCGGCGAAAGACTTCTATAGACATTGTAGGCTATAACGCTTTTATCGCTGACAGGCTCCCACTTTATTGCAACCATCCTCGGAAGTCCGCTTTGAGCCGTTATCTTTGTAGGCGATTTAGGTGGAGGAGCAGTATGCCCGACAACAACAGGACTCGAAGGACCTATTCCCTGCTTGTTATAAACCACAATCTTGTAAAAATAGTCCGTATTATCTCCGAGATGCTTTAAAAAACCGCCGGTGTCAAGATAAGATGTTTTAAATCTGTCCTTTATTGTCGTCAACTCCTTAAACGGACCGCTTGAACTTGGCGCTCTGTAGATGATATAACCCTCCACGCGAGGGTCTTTAACGGCTGACCAGGAGAGATTAACGCTTCTTATACCGCCCTGTGCGCTGAAGTTTTGAACGACCGGAAGAGAAGTTATAACGGTTTTTTGTGTTTGCAAAGTGGAGCAGGATGCCATAAACACCAAAACAGCGAGAAACAGAAAAAGTTTTTTCATTTTAACCTCCGTCTTTTATAATTTTCATAATATCATCCGGCAATTTTGAATAAAAGCGCATTGCAGCATTGTTTATCGGGTGCTCAAACCCCAAATAGAAAGCATGAAGCGCCTGCCTTGTTATTCTTTCTTCCTTTTTCTTATAGTAAACCCTGTCCCCGACCAACGGGTGATTTATATACTTCATATGCACCCTTATCTGGTGGGTTCTGCCTGTAAACAGCTTAAATAACACAACATCCATCCCATCCAATCGCTTAATGACTTTGTAGTGTGTTTTTGCACTTTTGCCTTTCTCTGCAACACAGAACTCCTTTCTTCTTAAGCGATGCCTTGCTATGGGTTTATCTATAACTCCCTCTTTTTGATTCATATTACCGTACACAACTCCGATATACCTTCTGTCTATGGTATGTGAAAAAAATTGTTTTGCAAGAAGAAAATGCATCTTGTCCGTCTTTGCCAACACTATCACACCGCTTGTATCCTTGTCTATCCTGTGGACAACTCCCGGTCTTAGAGGAGCTCCCACACTTGAAAGCTTGATGTTTCTGAATTTTAAAGCAGACACAACACTCACCTTCTCCTTCGCAGCACCCGGATGAACAACAAGAAAAGCCGGTTTGTCAACCACAACAATATAATCGTCTTCATAAAGTATCTTTATATCGGCATCGTTTGCCTCTATTTCGTCGTTTTCAACCTCAGGAACACATACTGTAACAACATCGTTCAGCTTGAGCTTGTAGTTTTTTTTAACCGCAGAACCGTTGAGTTTAACAAACTGCTCTTTGATGTAATTTTGAATTCTGTTTCTCGGCACATCCGTCATCTCGGATAAAACGGTGTCTATACGCAAACCGACATATCGAATATCGTCTATTTTCAGTCTTACTTCACTGGAAATACTGTTCATACAAATTTTGAATCGTGGGTTTTTTGCTTAATTCATCCGGGTTTTCGGGGGGACCCAAACTTTCTATAACCTTTTTTGTTACTCCCTCAGGGATGGGAAATGTCTTTATGGGTGTGCCGCTAAGAGCGTTTTTCATAAACGTTATCCAAATGGGCAGTGCAGCCCTTGCGCCTGTTGCTCCTCTAAAAATGGTTCTGTTGTTGTCGTAGCCAACCCAAACACCGCAAACCAAATCGGGTGAAAATCCTATAAACCACGCATCTTTATAGTCGTTTGTGGTACCTGTCTTTCCGGCTAAAGGTCTTCCTATTACTCTCGCCTTTCTGCCCGTTCCGTAGCCTATTACGTTTTTTAACATTCCGGTTAAAATAAAGGCATCTATGGTATTTGCAACCCTTTTTAGTTGGGGCTCATTATCATATATAACCTTTCCGTATCTGTTTACAACTCTTGTTATAAAAATCGGCTTGGGCAAAAGACCGTAATTGTCAAAGGACGCATAAGCCCTGACCATCTCTATAAGCCTAACGGACAAAGAGCCAAGAGCAATGGAAAGGTTGTGGGGTATTTTCTCTTGAATACCGAGCCGTTTTGCCGTCTTGATGACATTCTCTATTCCTACGGCATTTAAAAGATTGATGGTTGCCACATTGACGGAGTGAACCAGTGCATACATAAGACTGACTGTCCCGTGAAATGTTCCTTCATAGTTTTGAGGTCTCCACTCTTTGCCGTTAAATCTGAACACCTCAGGTTCGTCCTTAACCGTATCAGTCGGCATATATCCCTGGCTTATGGCTGTTAAATAGATAAACGGCTTAAAAGAGGAGCCGGGTTGTCTTTCAGCTTGCAAAGCCCTGTTAAATTGGCTCTTTTCATAGCTAAATCCTCCGACCATAGCCTTTATATATCCGGTTTTCGGGTCCATAGCCAAAAGTGCGCTTTGAAGTCCGTCGTATCGTTTTTTTAGCCTCAACACTCCCGTTTTAACGGCAATAAAGGCATACCTTTGCAGTCTTGTATCAAGTGTTGTATAGACCTTTAAGCCGCTCGTATAAACAATATCTTCACCGTATCTGTCTATCAGCCAATTTCTTACATAATCGGTAAAATATGGTGCCACAATAAGACCGAAAAAATTTGCGCTCTGTTTTTTCAGCACTATCTTACTGTTCATAGCCTTCTTGTACTGCTTAAAAGTTATGAAGTGATTGTCGTACATTCTTTTTAAAACATAAATCATCCTTCTTCTCGCATCCTCAGGGTGTTTATAAGGGTTGTAAGCACTCGGTGCTTTAACCAAACCGGCCAAAAGGGCGCTTTGCGGGATTGTTAAATCCTTTGCATGGGTATCAAAATAGGTTCTTGCAGCCGATTCTATCCCCCACGCTCCCGCTCCGAAATAAACGGTGTTAAGGTACAGCTCCAGTATTTGATTTTTCGTTAATTTTTTTTCAAGCCTGTATGCCAAAATGACCTCTTTGAGTTTTCTTGTTATGGTTTTTGAAGGTGTCAGATAGATATTTTTAACGAGTTGTTGAGTGATAGTGCTGCCGCCCTGCACTATTCTCTTGTGCACTATATCGGCAATCAGAGCTCTGAACATACTGACCAAATCAATAGCACCGTGGTCGTAGAAGCGGGCGTCTTCACTAGCCAAAATTGCATACTTCATATTCATAGAGATGTCTTTTAATTTGACGGGAATCCTGTTTTGAAGACCGAAGCTGCCTATCAATTTACCGTCTGATGAATAAACCTTGGTTGGAACAGGTAAAATATTAACCGAAACGACCTTATTAAAATCCTTCTTAGCACTCATAAACACAGATGCAAAATATAACGAGCCGATTAAAAAAGCCACAAACAGTACGGAAAGAATAAATAAGGATACGATTTTAAAAGCCTTTTTTAACATCGTTTTCAAGACACCAACTTTATATCAAAAGATAAAAATACATTCGTATTTAGCCAAACTCTTTCCTTCTTCAATATGAGTTTTAAGTAGTAAACAACACCTTTAAAATCGCCGGATTGTGCCTGTAAAATTACCTTAGCCATATAGGCGTTATAAACATTGTCACCCAAAAGTATGGATTTTGTAAAAAAGTTATCGGCTACATCGGGGTATCCGTCCATTAAATAGGCAATGCCGAGCTTATAATAGTCCGTTGCAGTGTATTGAACAATGCCGAACAGCGACCTGTATGCTTTCTCATAATTTCCCTTCATAAGATAGTAGTCGGATATGGTTCTTTTTATATAATCCGTCGGATATTTTTTATACAGGTACTCAAGAATAGAGGTTTCGGAAAAATTGTTCATATCTATACCGAGGTTGTTTATAAACCCGCCTTCCAAATTTAAAAGCGAAAAATCACTGTCAACAGCAGCCTTTACTACCAAAAAAAGACGTTTTACCATTAAATCAAGAGAGTTATATGTGCCGATTTGTCCGTTTTGGATAAAATTAACCAAAAAGCCCAAATCGTTCATATTATTGCTCAAAACACCGAGAGACTTAAACTTAATGAGAAAATCGCTCAAATTGTTCAATGCGTCCTTATGGTCGCCTCTTAACTCTTTAATAATAAACAGTCCGAGATACGGCAATGGAAAATCGGGATACGCGCTGTTTAGCTGCATAAAAATCTTGTATGAATCTTTCAAATTATGCAGTTTCATATACATAATGGCAACGTTGTATAAAAGTATCGGGCTTGTATTAACTTTTTTCAGGGCTTTTTTATAGTACAAAAGCGCTCCTTTAACGTTTCTGGCAGCATAAAATTTGACCGCTCTCTCCGATAACAGCAAAGCTTGAGCAAAAGCCGCCGTATTCTTATAACTAAGTTTTGCGCGATTCGGCAGACCGAGACTCTCATATAGATTGCCGAGCTTTATACTGCCCGCAGCTCCTTTAAGAATAAACTTAATAGGTTTCATATACATATTGAGAAGCTCCGCCGTAAACATATAGTTTATATTTCTTCTTATAAAAAGCGACTTTGTAGTCAAATCCGAAGAGACAACAGGTATTATCTTAAAGTGGGAATAGCATTGCGGATAGTATTTTTTGTTAAGCTGCAAAAAAGAGTATGCGGCTTTGAATTTATGCGAATGCAGAAGCAGAAAAAAAGACAGATAGTTCTTGCATTTTATTTTGCTGAAATCCATATAGTACGTTTTGGGTATTAAATCCGCTGCCTCACGATATTTACCGGCAGCAACTTCAGCCAACATTTTGTTGTAATACACACTTCCCATAAAAGATGCTTTTAACGCCTTATTGAAATAGTAACAGGCTTTGTCAATCAACCCCTGCTTTAAAAACACACCGCCAACCAACCCGTTAAGCAGCGGAAAATTCGGATATTTATCCGCCATATTCAAGGCTTCGTCAACTTTGTTATTTACTATAAAATCGTAATAAACCTTCATCAAAGACAGCTCTTTATTATTTACCTTTTTCAAAGCAAGAATATCTATAATCTTTTTGGCATTATCGTATTCGCCGTCTGACATATAAACCCTGAACAGGTTTACGTATCCGGCTATATAATCCGGGTTATTTTCAATCGTAAGTTTAAGGTACTGCTTGGTTTTATCTATCAAATACTCTTTTGCCTTCTCAATATCTCCCATTTTTAAGTATATGTAACCTATGCCGTAGTATGACAGATATAAATCAATACTTGCCTGTTTGAGCTCGTTTATTGCGGCTTTATAGTTTCCCTTTTCCTGGAGCCTCATTGCGCTTATGAAGTGAACGTCAACGGCAGGATTATACGGAATGTTGCCTGTTTTTTGTTCTACTGCTTTTTTCTTAACAACCTTATGCTCAACAACCTTTTCCTTTTTAACAACCTTTTCCTTATGGCTAACCGGTTTTTTAGGCTGCTTTTTGCCGGAATGAAATACAAAAAACAGTAATAATATAAGGATAACAACTATTGAAACCGTTAAAATTATAAAAATCAGGCGTTTTTTTGAAGAAGGAGGCGGAAGCTTTTCCTCTTTGTCTTCCTCTGCTTCTGCCTCCGATTTTGATTCTGCTTCTGTTTCTTTTTGAGGTTCTTCCTGCGTCTCTCCTTCGACCTCTTCTTCCAAATCCTCTATTACTATGACCTGTTCGTCTTTTTCCTCTTCAGCCATAAATTATTTCAAAGCGTTTAAAAACTCTTTTAATGCCTGCATTCCCCTTTTAATGGTATCCAAATCCGTAGCATAAGAGATTCTCACAAAGTCATCGTCTCCGAATGCAATGCCCGGAACAACGGCTACATTAGCTTCTTCCAACAAAACCATAGAAAAATCCATAGAGTTGTTTATTTTTCTGCCGTTGTATTCCTTTCCGTAATATTTTGATACATTCGGGAAAACGTAGAATGCCCCTTTGGGTTTAACACAGCTTATTTTATCCATTTCATTTAAGGCTTTAACTATATAATCCCTTCTTTCTTCAAACTTTTCTCTCATCATAGCAACGCTGTCCTGAGGACCGTTTAAAGCCTCAACGGCAGCCATTTGAGAAATAGAGGTTGGGTTCGACGTACTTTGAGACTGCAATTTCGTCATAGCCGATATGATTTCGGCATCTCCGCAGGTGTAGCCTATCCTCCAACCGGTCATAGAGTACGACTTGCTCATACCGTTTACGATTAAGGTTTTTTCTTTTGCATATTCAGACAGTGTTGCAATACTAACAGGTTCGTAACCGTCAAAAACTATATCCTCGTATATCTCGTCCGATACTATCCATATATTGTGTTTTTCAGCCAAATCCGCAATAAACTGCAAATCCTCTTTTTCATATGTTGCACCCGTGGGATTTGAAGGGTTGTTCAAAAGAATCATCTTGGTATTTTCAGTAACGGCTTTCTCCAGCTCTTGTTTATCCAATACAAAGTTATTTTCCTCTTTTGTTTTGACGATAACAGGCGTTGCCTCGTTAATTTTCACTATTGCCTCATAGGTAACCCAATAGGGAGCCGGTATAATAACTTCATCTCCCTTTTCAAGCATAACAGAGCAAATATTATACAAAGAGTGCTTGGCTCCTACTGAGACACAAACCTCGGAACGTTTGTAGTCAAGACCGTTTTTTCTTTTTTCTTTGGCTATTATTGCGTCTTTCAACTCATTAATACCGCCTGCTGCCGTATATTTCGTAAAACCTTCCTCTATTGCCTTTATTGCAGCTTTTTTGATGTTTTCCGGTGTATCAAAATCGGGCTCTCCCGCAGAAAATGTTAAAACATCAATACCGGATGCACACATATCTTTTGCCTTTGCGCTTATACCCTGTGTCATAGAAGGCTCAATCAAACCGATGCGATAATTCAACTTGTCCTTGCTCATTTTACCAAAACTCCTTTGTCTAAAAATTTTTCTTTCATATGTTTAATCACAATTTCGGGTACAAATTGGCTGATATCTCCACCGTTAATAAAAACATCCTTAACAATGGAAGAGCTTAAAAAAGAGTATTTTATGTAAGGCATCATATACATCATTTCTATGTCGCTATCAAGGCGTCTGTTCATAAAAGCCATCTGGAGTTCATATTCAAAATCCGAAACGGCTCTCAGTCCCCTGACGATAACTTTTGCGTTTTTTCTTTTTGCAAAATCAACAAGCAAACCTTGAACGCCCTCAACTTTAACTCCCTCAAGTTCACTGTCGGAATTGACAACCTCCTTTGTTATAACAATCCTTTCGTGAAAATTAAACATAGGATTCTTACCGCTGTTGATTGCAACAGCCACAATAACACTATCGAAAATTTTCTTTGACCTTTTTATTATATCTATATGGCCGTTCGTAATCGGGTCAAATGTTCCCGGGACAATAGCTACTTTACACATTGACAACTCCAAAATAATCCAGAATATTTTTTCCTATTTTTCTTCTTTTGATGTTTGAAAACTCGCCGATTTTCTCTTCAAGCTCATTTTTACTGCTGTGCTCAATACATATTATAGCATTTTTGTTTACATTTAAAAAAAGTTTTTCGAGCAAATCATATATATCGTATCCATATGGTGCATCCATATAAACAATATCGACCTTTTTCATAATATCTTTATTGCTCACAAAGCTCGCAGCATCGGATTTTACAACAACAGACCTCGACTCGCAGCCAGACAAACCTATATTCTCTTTTATCATTTTTATACTTCTGAAGGAGTTATCCACAAAGATAGCCTCTTTTGCTCCCCTTGAGATAGCCTCAATTCCCACAGAGCCGACACCTGCAAACAAATCCAGAAACACACATCCGTCTATTATCGTAGAAACCGTATCAAAAAAAGACTTTTTAACAATATTTCTTGTTGGTCTGAGTCTATCGTCTTTTATGTATTTAATCTTTTTATACTTCAAATTTCCGGCTTGGATTCGCATTTTCTTAAAATATCCCGCCTTTCAACATCAACATAGCCTTTAATATACAAAAATTCATTCGGATTGCCAACACTCTTTTCGTTTGAATTTATATCGTACAGCCTATCTATCTCGACAGGCACAACCTCTGCATCTTTTGTAAAAAACTCATACCTGCCCGGCTTTATCTGGTTCCTCACCTTTATAAATACTTTATCAGCCTCCACCTTTTCCACAACCCCTACAAAGTTACAATCCCTTTTGTAACCTGAAGATTTAATATACTGTTTGGGTTGGTTTTTGTAAAAACCCAATGAATACGGTCTGTGGCTTATTTTTTTAAGCTCGTTCATATAAAAATCGATATTATCTTTAAAGTTTCTCCCGTTTAAGATGTCATCGAGCGCTTTTCTGTAAACGGCGGTTGCAACGGCTACGTAATAGACACTTTTCATCCTTCCCTCTATTTTTAAAGAGGCCGCATTTGCATTGACTATCTCGTCGAGTATAGGCATTGCGCACATATCGTATGAGTTGAAAATAAACGTTCCTTCTTTGTGTTCCTCAAGATATATCGGCTCATCCTCCCTCTTTTCCTCAACCAACTTATACTTCCACCTGCAGCTTTGTGCGCAGTCTCCCCTGTTTGCGCTTCTGTTTGTAAAATAGGCACTCAAAAAGCATCTGCCGGAATATGCCATACACATAGCTCCGTGAATAAAAACCTCAACATCCACTTTGCTTTTTGATGCAAAAAGTTTTATATTGTCTATTGTCATCTCTCTTGCAAGAACAATACGTTCAACGTTAAAAGGCTTTAAAAAGTTGGCGGCGTAAGAGTTTGTTATATTCGCCTGCGTGCTTATATGAATCGGAATATCACTCAGCTCATTAATCAGACTCAAAACGCCCATATCCGACACAATGAGCGCATCAGGCGGATAGTTGTTTAAAAACCCGATAAAGTCCGCCAACTCGTCAAATTCTTCATCAAAAAGGTAGGAATTAATTGTTAAATAGAGCTTTCTGTTTGCCTTATGCACATACTCCAAAGCCTCTATTAAGCCCTTTTTATCCGGATTTCCGGCTCTTGAACGCAAACCGAATTTTTTATATCCCGTATAAACAGCATCCGCTCCGTAATTGATAGCCGTTTTTATCTTTTCTATGTTTCCTGCCGGTGACAGAAGTTCAACTTCTTCTCTCATAAGGGTAGGAATTATACCTGTAATTTAATTGATTTACAAACCTATTTTGTCTGTTTAATGCCGTAGTAGTGCAAGGCAAAATTAACTATTTTTGAAAACAGAGGAGCCGCCACAACTCCTCCGTAAAACCCACCTTTTTGCGGATTGAATACGGAAACCGCAACAACTATCCTCGGTGCGCTGACAGGAGCGAAGCCTATAAAAGATGCTACATACTCCTTTGACTTATAGCTGCCCTTTTTAGGTATTTGAGCCGTGCCGGTCTTTCCTGCAACGAGATAACCTTTAACGGCAGCTCTTTTTCCTGTCCCTCTTTCAACAACATTGTATAAAATTTTTTTAATTCTTTTAACCGTTGAACTTTTTAATATTTTCCGTTTCTTAACCTCGTATTTCGCTATATATCCATCGCCTTTTTTGATAAATTCCATAAAATGCGGTCTAACGAGATACCCTCCGTTGGCTATAACGCTGTAGGCTCTTGCAAGCTGTATTTCCGTGACGCCTATTCCTTGACCGAACGCCATATTAGCCAAATCCACATCCCCAACTCTGAATATATCTTTAACCAACCCTCTTGATTCCGAAATTGTATCTATTCCGGTTTTTTTTCCGAAACCGTATTTGATTAAATATCTGTAAAAGACTTCCTTTCCCATCTTCAAAGCTATTTTGGCACTCCCGATATTGCTTGAATAAACAAAAACATTATCAAAACTCAACCACTTAAACCTATGGGCATCGTGGATTATTTTATTTTTAAGTCTCCATCTTCCGTTTTCGCAGTATAAAATTTCGTTACCCTTAAATATGCCGGAATCCAAAGCCGCAGACATAGTAACCAGTTTAAAAACGCTTCCCGGCTCGAAAACATCGGCAACAGCTCTGTTTCTTATGTCTTTATACTTAAATTCGTAATATCTGTTGTTGTTGTAAAAAGGGTATGAATCCATAGCAATTACGGCGCCGTTTTTAGGGTTCATCACAACAACCGTGGCGCTTTGAGCTTTATACTTTTCAACCGTTTTTTTGAGATTTATATGCACAAAATCCTGAATATCCCTGTTTAGAGAGACATACAAATCATCTCCGTCTATAGGCATCCGTATGTTTTTATACCTATACGCATCTATAGGCACTATGTTTTTCTCGTTAGAGGCTTTTAAGTAACCGTTGTAGTACTTTTCAAGCCCTTCCGCACCGTTTCCGTTTGAAAAACAAAATCCTATGTCGTGAGCGGAATATTCACCGTCGGGGTAGTACCTTTTATATTTTTTTATAAACCCGAAACTGTTAGGCACAAAACCCTTCGTAAAACGCTTAAATTCCTTGAGGCTTATTCCTCTTTTTAAGACTATAAAATGCTTCTGTCTGTTTTTATCAATTATATTTTGAAGCGTTGAGGGGGCAATGTTAATGAAATTTGACACTCTTTTAATAAAATCGCTCACTTTTTGTTTATAATCCTTCATTTTGTCGTGTTTCATATGAAATTCCAGATCTTTAAAAAAATAGTTGGGGTCAACAAAAATAGAATAAGTGGGGTAGTCTATAGCATAAATATCACCCGACAAATCGTATATCGAACCCCTTTTCCCTTTTTGTTTTGAAACCTTAAAAACATTTTTCGTATATTGAGATATGTAATATTTATGGCGGATTACGGCTATATCAAAAGATTTTATTAGGGCAATGGCAAAAAGAACTGCTATAACGAACAGGACAAATTTGTATCTTGTTGCATTCAATAGACTATCTGGATATTTTTAGCCAACTTCATATCTTTGGAGACACTCTCTGCAACAATCGAACCGGAACTTAAAATATGAGCCTTTTTTGCCTGTAAAGAAGCCATTTGCATTTCAAGCTCCATAAGTCTGGCTTTTTTAATGTTTATACCGTGCTGCACCTGTGAAATCGTGCTGTTTTGATACCCCAATACGTAAATAAACACAGCTATGATTAGCGCAAAACCCAACTGCGGAACTGCAACCTCCAACGATATCGACGATGCCTTGCTTTTGGCTTTTACCTGACTTTTTACAGCGCTTTGAGCATAGTCAACCATCTCCACCCTCCCTTAAATTTAACATATCATCCTTTACCGCACATCTGAGTTTTGCGCTGCGAGCCCTCCTGTTTGACATTACCTCCACTTTAGACGGCAGTATAGGCTTTTTATTTATCAGTCTTAATTCCTTTTTTTGTTTGAATTCTCTAAATATATTTTTAACAACTCTATCTTCCAATGAATGAAAGGAGATAACGCAAATTGTTCCTTTTGGCTTAAGCAGCTCTACGGCATCAGTCAAGCCTTTCTGCAAACTCTCCAGCTCATCGTTCACAACTATCCTTAATGCTTGAAAAACCCTTGTTGCAGGGTGGGTTTTTTTATAAAGGTGCCTGGGAATACACGATTCCACTATTCCGGCAAGCTCTCTTGTAGAGCGTATCGGTCTTTTTCTCACTATATTTCTTGCTATTCTGCCTGCAAATCTCTCCTCACCGTAAATACGCAAGATATTGGCAAGCTCGTTTTCTTCCCAACCGTTGACTATCTTTTCAGCCGTTAACGGTTTTCTTTTATCCATCCTCATATCCAAAGGACCGTCTGTCAAAAAAGAAAACCCTCTATCCTGTCCTTTTAACTGGTCCAAAGACACCCCTAAGTCCATTACAACTCCGTCTGCTTCATCAAAACCAAGCTCTCTTACCCTTGCAAGGCAGTTGGAATAGTTGTCGTGCACCAAAATCAACCTGTCTTTAAACTCCCTTTTTAGTGTTTCATTTGCATAAGATATTGCCTTTTCATCTTTGTCAAAGGCTATTACAATCCCATCGGGGGCTGATTTTTCAAGCAGTTTTCTTGTATGTCCTCCGGCTCCAAGCGTCATATCAACATAAATCCCGCCACTTTGCGGGTTTATGGCAAAAATGGTTTCGTTAAGCAAAACACTTTTATGAAGCATCAAAATATACCCAAATCTTCTATTTGACTTGCCAGTTCTTCCTCCGACTCCCTGAGTGCCGAGGACTCTTTATCCCATTTTTCCTTTGTCCAAATTTCTATATGGTCTAAATTTCCGAGTATAACAACATCTTTTTCTATTGAAACATCCTCTCTTAAAACGGAGGGTATAAGAACCCTGCCCTGCTTATCGAGATTTACATCTTGGGCGGATGAGAAAAACATCCTTTTAAATCGTCTTGCAGCTTTATTTGTTAATGGAAGGTTAACTGCTTTTTTTTCCAGCTCTTCCCAGACATCCTGGGGGTAGGCATAGATACACTCATCAAATACGGTCATAACAAGCGTGGAAATCCCTTTATTTTTAAGCGTTTCCTTAAATTTAGGCGGGATTTTCACCCTGCCCTTATCATCAATCGAATAATCAAACCTTCCTCTAAACATCCACTAACACCCACTTTAGACCACTTTTACCCTATTTATATATCGGATGTCAAGTAAAAAAATTAAATTTATCCAATTTTCTAATCTTTTTTTATTTTTCAGCCCTATAGAAAAGAATACGAATACAAAAAAAGAAAGAGGGCGTTTTTAAAAATAAACCGGCAAGCAGCAATTAATTCGTATCAAAGGATTTTTTGTCGATTTGGAATTGATAGATAAAAAGCTTAAGAAATGTGGACTTTAGTGAGTAATAACTCTTTCTTATCTAATGATGAACTCAGGGTTTATGCAGAATTATATCCGTTTTTGTTATCATACCCAAAAGTTTATTGGGGTTCTTTCTATCCACTACAGGCAAATGCGATATATTATGATTGCTCATTTTCTCCCAAGCTTTATCAAATGTTTCATCGGGATATGTAACTATCAACTGCCTTTCGCATACCTTATCCACACGGCATATATTCAACTCGTCATTATCATAATTGATTATGTCTTCTCCGGTTATTATGCCTATAAGGTTACCGTAATTGTTTATTATTGGAAATCCGTGATGCCCTGTTTTCAGTATTTTATTTTTAACCGACTTTACCGTTTCACTTTCCTTTACCGTTAAAACATTTGTAATCATTATCTCCTCTATATGTTTGTATCTCATCATATTCGCTTCAAGTCCCCGCGGTATCTTTATACCTCTTCTTGAAAGTTTTTCCGTATATATCGTATCTTCATAAAATATTGAACTTACAACATCGGCAACAACACAGGCAAAGATTAAAGGTATAATGATTTTATAGTCACGCGTCATCTCGAAAACCATAATTATGGATGTCAGTGTTGCTCTGCTTGCGGCTGCAAAAACGGCTGCCATACCAACCAAGCTGTATGCGGGATAAGGTGCGCTGATTGAAGGAAAAATCATATTAACTATGATTCCGAAAAGTGTTCCGCCTACGGCACCTATAAACAAAGACGGAGCAAATACGCCTCCGGAGCCGCCCGAACCGAGCGTAATAGACAGGGCAAGCATCTTAGCTAAGAGTAAGAGAAAAAGTATAAATGCCAGATAGCTGCTCGGGTTTCCATAGTTGAAATTAAGCAGGGAACTTATCGACTCATAGCCTACACCGAAAACCTGTGGAAATTCAAGTCCTATAATACCTAAGACTGCACCCCCTATTACGGGCTTTGCTATGGGGTGAATTTTCATATAATCAAAAACGTCTTCAACTTTATAAAGCAGTTTCGATTCGGCTATCCCTATAAAACCTGCAAATATTCCCAAAGCAAGATAAAAGAAGAGTTCATAAAGCGATTGAAAATGGTACGGAGGAACAATAAAAGCGGGATTGCTTCCCAAAAACAACCTTGATATTACGGTGGCAAATACGGAAGACACAACAAGAGGCACAAACGATTCCGTCTTTAATTCAAGTAAAATAAGTTCAACGGAGAAGATAACACCTGCAATCGGGGCATTAAAGGTCGCAGCTATACCCGCTGTTGCTCCGCAACCCACCAAAATTTTTCTTTCATTGACAGACAGATTTAAAAGCTGACTAACCGACGAACCGAACGCACTGCCTATCTGGACGATAGGACCCTCCCTGCCTGCTGAACCGCCGCTTCCCAAACAAACTCCCGATGCAATAATTTTGGCGATAACCACCCTCGGGCGTATAACACCCTGTTTTTTAAACATTGCTTCCATAACTTCGGGAACACCGTGACCTTTGGTTTCGGGGGCAAAATAGTATGTTATCATACCGACTATCAACCCTCCGATTGCGGGAGGGATAATAACCAAAAAACCGAGATTATTACCCAATGGTGAGATGAAGTGAATGGAAAATTTCTGCCAAAAAGACAAATTGCTTATGAGATGTATGAGCCACCTGAATAAAACAGCCCCGAATCCTCCTACAATACCCACTGCTACGGCTATGACAATTACCCTTGTAGAGCTGAACAATTTTGATAGCTTACCGCCGGTTTGTTGACTATTTTTATACATTTTCACTCCTTGTTATAAATTATGCCTTCAATTTAACTTTAAGCTATAACAAGATAATTTCAAGTATTCAGTCATATATAAAAACAAACATTTTTTACTTACGCGTTTAACGTGTTGCAAGTCAGTATGTATTGATCTTTTTTGGCAAATCTAACTATAAAAACACTTTATAGGCGGGGTTCAATGCCTCGCTTTTTTTTAAAAAACCACAAGTTATCCCTTACTTTTTTACAAACATCACATATTTTGATATTGAATATTTCTTTCAAATATGTAGCATACTAAAATTTAAAAGCAGGAGGTGCTTATTAAACCGAAGAACAAAGGTTTGCTTGAGATGTTTTTTGCAACGTTTATATGGGGCTCCATTCCTCTTTTTTCGATTTGGTGTGCCCTTCCCTCACCCGTATTCGTATTTTTCAGGGTTTTGTTTGCTTTTCCTTTTATGCTGTTTTACTCTTTAAAAAAGCTGGGCAAAAAAGAGCTGTTCAACATCAAACCAGTTTTGCCGTTAATACTTTCAGGCATTGTGTTGTCGCTTAACTGGATATTCTTTTTTTGGGCAATAAACATTACTGACATTGCCACGGCTGTGGTGTTGTACTATTTCGGTCCGGTATTCACAATCATTCTTGCCGTTATTTTCTTAAAAGAACCGTTAAGCAAAACGCTTGTTATTGCCACAATAACAGCGTTTGCAGGTGCATTCTTAACGTTTGCACCGTCTTTTGAATCTGGGGGCTCTTTTTTCGGCGTTATTATTGCCCTTTTATCGGGACTGCTTTACGGACTTCTCGGCTTCATATCAAAAATCGCCACATTCAACCACTCATCAATAAAAATAACCACATACCAGATATTCATATCCATATTTTTTACTCTTCCTTTTGTTTTTTTCTTTCATTTTGCTTTGAATCTTTATGTGCTCTTACTGTTAATCATCACAGGAATCATTCATACAGCCCTGGCTCTTTTTTTATGGTATGACTCTCTAAATTACATAAATGTTTCAACAAGCGCCGTTTTTTCTTATTTAGACCCGTTTTTTGCAATAGCGCTCGGCTTCATATTCCTGAACCAAAAACCGGGTTTACTTCAAATTGCAGGCGGCATTCTGATAACCGTATCAGGTATAATGATTACACTTAAAGAAAGCAGAAAGTAAAAAATCTCTCTGAAATTTCTCATAAAAAGTCTTAAAACCTTGAATAAAAAACATTAATGGTGTATTATTTTTGTATGTTCGGCGAATATTTAAAAATGTTTCTGCATCACACAATCACTCTTCTTACGATTGTAAATCCCATAGCTGCCGCAAGTATTATGCTCTCCCTTCTGCCGCCAAACGACGATAAAATCGTTAAATCCACAGCCAGAAAAGCAACTCTTATAGTTATGGTAGCCTCTTTCATAACGCTTTTTCTCGGTGAAATGATATTCAAACTGTTCGGCATAAGCGTTCTATCCATAGAGGTTATAGGCGGAATAATTATTATGTTGATTGCCATAAATATGGTTTACGGAGAGCACTCCAAAGCACGTCATTCGCCCGAAGAACGAGATGAAGCCAAAGAAAAAGAAGATATTGCCATTGTTCCGTTGGGAATTCCAATACTTTTCGGTCCGGGCGTCATTGCCGTACTGATTTTACTTAATAATCAACTAAAAGGACTCTACTCCTATATAGTTGTGTCATTATCAATAATTACTGTCGGTATTGCCGTATATTTAACACTCTTATATGCAGCTAAGATTGATAAATTGTTAGGCGTGACCGGTATAAAAATACTGACGAGAATTATGGGGCTTATTCTCGGAGCCATCGCTTCTCAAATGTTGATAAACGGCATAAAAGGTCTTTGGAACGGCTAAGAAGGCAGCTCTATGAAAAAACGTAGAAGCTTTTTGCTTCTCGATACGGTTATTATAGGGCTTATCGGTGCGGCAAGTGCCCAAATATTCGTATTTTTATTAAAGTTTGTCGGGCATTACTCTTTAACCTTAATAGCCGGATACACTCCGCCCGATGTATTAAACATATTAACAGATTCAATAGTAACCCACACATACCATTCATTGTTGATTCTGCCGGTCATAGTTGTCGGCGGGCTAATTTCAGGATTTTTGGTTTATACCTTTGCACCGGAAGCAGAAGGTCACGGAACCGATACGGCTGTCAGAGCCTTCCATAGAACGGGAGGATACATAAGAGCCATTGTTACACCTCTAAAAATAGCAGCATCGGCAATAACAATAGGCACGGGCGGTTCTGCGGGAAGAGAAGGACCCACCGCCCTGTTTAGCTCAGGTGTGGGTTCGATTTATGCAGATTTCAGAAAGGCTACGATAGAAGAAAGAAGGCTTTTTGTTTTAATAGGTATGGCTTCGGGCTTATCGGCAATATTCAGAGCCCCCATAGGAACGTCGATATTTGCCATAGAAGTCTTATACAGCGATATGGAGTTTGAGGCAAGCGCCCTTGTTTATACGCTTCTTGGCTCGATTATAGCATATATAGCAACAGGTTTTATTATGGGCTGGCACTCCATTTTCAATGTCCCTACCAATCTCCAAGCCACAAATTTAAGCGTTTTTCTCTATTTATCCGTTCTGGGACTCTTCAGCGGCGTTATCGGCGTTATCTTACCCAACGTATTTTATTATACACGTGATTTTTTTCATAAAATAAAGATACCTCCGCACTTAAAACCGGCATTGGGAGCGCTTCTTGTGGGTTTGATAGCTTTGGAGTTTCCCCAGGTTCTCGGAGGGGGTTACGGCTGGATTCAAGACGCCATAGACGGCAGAATTGTTGTAGGGCTGCTTTCTATGCTGTTGATTGCAAAGATGTTTGCCTTTACTTTCACCGTATCGTCCGGGGGTTCGGGCGGTGTATTTGCACCTACACTCTTTTTGGGAGCGATGCTCGGAGGAATAGCAGCACATATTTTTCACCAACCATCGGCTATCTTTGCGGTAATAGGAATGGCTGCCGTTTTCGGCTCGGCAGCAAGAGCACCGCTTGCAACAATCATTATGGTGACGGAAATGACCGGCGGATACAGCCTTCTATCGCCGGCAGCTTTTACTGTTTTACTTGCATATCTAATCCAGGTGACGCTAACCGATAAACTGGAATTGAAATACTCAAGTCTATACGAAGCCCAGGTGTTGAATAAATCTCACTCTCCCGTACATCAAATAGAAACACTAAAAAACATTCTTTTATGCAATCTTAGCTACCTGTCTATAGATGCAAAAGCCCTAAGCGATGACAAAATACTCAATCTCTTGGAATCCGGCATTCCCATAGAGCTTCAAAACGGTAAAACTCTGTTTTTCGGAACACTGACAAAAAATATAGACGCAAAGAGGATAGACGGTGAGCTGTTCTACAAAGAAGCGAAAATTTTATATATATTTAGAAACGGTGTTTGGCTGCACCCCAATGAAGTCGATTCTCTAAGAAAAAACGATGAAGTTTTGGTGTGCGGAAACCAAGATGCCATAGATAGCATCAAAAACGACTTTACTCGCATCTCCTATATATTCTCCAAACTAAAAAACCAACACATAAGGCTTGAGAAATACGCAAAGAAATATATACCATCAAAATAACATCAATTATCGGAATTTGTGCTCTACGAAACGGGAGGTATTTTATCTATTCTTTGCAAAAAGCATAAAAACCGGAGATTCTGATAACATAATCCACGATTTTTTGAGGCTTATGGATGAATGTATTTTTTCCTGTGGCTCTCCTGTTTTTCGATACAAAAAGAAGAACCTGCAAGCCGGCTGAAGTCATATATTCCAGCTTCTCAACATTAAAAATAACGTCCTTAGTGCAACCCTGCAATCTTGTTTCTATCTTTTTAGCTATAGAACGGGCATTGACGGAATCAAGTCTGCCTTCAATAGTAATAATAAGACTGTCTTTAGTCTCTGTAAATTTTAAGCTCATATCGTTTTGTTTTTTAGCTTTTAACTCTACAGCACTTTTTTGCAAATACACCGCCCACAAACTGACCGATAAAATAGGCGCTTATCATAACCGGAAAGGTGTAAAGTTGAAATCCAAGCCCGGACAGCAGCCTCAAGGCAATAACGAAAGGAACGGGAACGTGCACCCAGATAAACCACTGTTTTGAGAATTTTTCGCTTTTTCCTCTTAAATAGCCGAAAGGCAGGTTAATCAACGCAACAAGCAGTGCCGTTGTTTGCAAACTCATTTGACGCTCCTTAAACTTTTTATTTTTATATTTTTCAGATTTATTCTCAATCTTCTTCGCTGTCTATCCTCGAATATTATGGATGAGGGTATTTTTTTACCGTCTATATTTTCACACGACAAAACCACTATTTCCGGGTTATTGTTCTTGCAGAGCCGTGTAAAATTCCTCATCATATATAGTATCATAGGTTTATATTGCGACAAATCGTTTCCGTTTACGTTCAACCTTTTATAGACCTTGCCGGTTTGATAGTTTTTTAGGAAAACGCTATCATCTTGTGCATAAACGCCGTATATGGAAAATCCGAAAGTGTTTACCACATCGAGCCTCAAACTGTGTTTTGATATTGAAAAAAAACCGTCAAACTCATTTTTATTATAATACGCCCTGAAGGTGCCGTTAATGCTTTCGTTTGACTTTACCGCTTTAAAGGTTGTGCACGAACTCAAACTAACAGCTGCCAAAAAAACTACAAACAGAATCTTTAATCTCATTTGTTTTTACAACCTCTTTCTTTAGTTTAGGCAGTGAATCCACAAAAACCTTCCCGTATGTCTTTCGTATTATTCTCGAATCGGTCACCAAAATTACACCTCTGTCATTTTTATCTCTTATCAGTCTTCCGAAGCCCTGTCTGAACTTCAAAACGGCTTTTGGTAAAGAGTATTCAAAAAAAGCGTTAACTCCCTGACGTTTCATAACCTCATATCTTGAACTCTCAACAGGAGTGTTGGGCACCTCAAACGGCAGTCTTGTTATAAAAACTATCGATAAAGCATCGCCTTTTACATCTATTCCTTCCCAAAAACTGCTTGTCGCAAACAGAAAACTTCTGTTTTTCTTAAATTCCTTCAGTGTTTCAAAATTATCAAAATCGCCCTGTCTTAAAACAACAAAGCCCAAGTTTTCAAGCTTTTCACAACTCAACTCGTATGTTTCATTCAACATCCTGTATGATGTAAAAAGAATCAATGCCCCCGCATCAACATCCTTTACGCCTTTTGCAATACTAACAATACACTTGGATAACGTATTTGCATACTCAGGAGAATCGGGGAATGGCGTATCGCTTGTTATAACGAGTTTGCTTGTTGAGTCGTAGTCAAAACTGTTTTTGGCTATAAACTCATTTGCATCATCCACACCGACGGTTTTTTTAAAGAAATCAAAGTTGCCGTTTACGGATATAGTGGCAGATGTAAAAATAATGCTCTTCGCCCTTTCGTAAATATTTTCCCTAAGCGCCTCGCTTATTGACAAGGGCGTTATGTTGAAACGGACATAAGTTTGTGTCTTTTTAATCCATTTTATATCAGAGCTCTCGTTCTCAAAAAAAAGATTTAAGGCATTTGAATAATCGCTTAAAGATTGAGCTACTGCGGATATATCAACATTATCTTTCCAGTGTTTCAGTTTAAGCGAAAGGTTATAGACGGCATCCGATAAGATGTTTATAGGCGGTTTAAATTCATAAAAGTTTTCTGCATTGACGGTAATCTCATCCTCTTTAAGTCCGCCGAAAAATTCCAACACCTCTTCTATAGCCTCTTTCACCTTTTTTAGCTCATTCACACACTCCGTTTTCTTTTTATCTTCTGCAACTTCAGACAGAAGTCCCGTTTCTTTACGTTTCTTTTTCATATAAAGCCTGTCCAACAGTTTTGAAATCTCGACAGTCGATACCGTTTGCGTAAAATAGTTCGTGGCATTTTTTTCCAGATTGTGAGCCTCATCAAAAATAATAGCATCATAATCCGGTAAAACACCAGCTTCTTTAACCAAAGCATCTGATAAAACGATATGGTGGTTTGCCACTATCAAATCGGCAGACTCAAGCGAAGCCCGCGCTTTGTAATAGAAACATCTGTTTTTATAGTACGGGCATTTGGTATGTGCACAGGTTAAGCTTGTGCTTGCAACCGACTCCCATAAAGCTTCGTCAATCGCATTGGCAGATGTAAACAATTCAGCCTTAACCCCAGTCTTTGTTGAGTTTACAAACGATTTCAACTTTTCATAAGAACCGTCCTCAAACAAAAACAGATTACCCTTCTTAAAAATCGAATCCGCTTTTCTTTTACAAAGATAGTTAGACCTGCCCAACGCTACTTTTGCGTCAAAATCAATGATATTTTTAAGAACAGGCAAATCTTTTTCCATAAGCTGCCTTTGCAGATTTATAGTATTTGTTGAAACAACAACCTTTAGAGAGTGTTTTTTTGCATACAAGATGGAAGGTATAAGATACGCAAGGCTTTTTCCTGTTCCGGTGGGCGCTTCAAAAATACCAAATTTACCCTCCTCAAGACAGTTTTCAATCTCTTTAGATAGCTTAATCTGCTCTTTTCTTTCCTCAAAGTCTTTGAAAATCTTTTGAATTCTGCCGAATATCTCTTCTATTGACAAAACGGGTTTTTCAGGTTCACCTAAAACAACTACATCCTGGCGTTCTTTCTCAAAAAAAAGCAGATAGTCTATAACATCCCTGTACTGTACTCCGACATCGAACGCATCTTCCATACTATCCGAAAAAACAAGAATATTTCCATAAACGTTACCTTCTACTTTTTCTTCTATTGTTACCGTTTCTTCGGATATATTAACTCTAAACAGAGACGGAATTTCGCTTTTGTTTAAAATTGCCAATGAACTATTATCTATCCTCATTCTCTATCGAATTCCACCGGATAATCCCCGTCAAAACAGGCAAAACAGTATCCCGTTTCGCCGACGACCTTCTTCAGTCCTTCAATGGAGAGATACTCCAAAGAATCAGCCGTAGTGTATTTTCTTATCTCTTCCGTTGAGTGAGATGATGCTATCAACTCTCTTTTTGTGGGTGTATCCATACCGTAAAAACAGGGAGAGATAACGGGAGGTGAGGATATTCTCAAATGCACCTCTTTGGCACCTGCGCTTTTCAACATTTTAACTATTCTTTTACTTGTCGTACCTCTGACTATCGAATCGTCAACAACAACAACCCTCCTGCCTTTAAGAACATCTCTTGACGGGTTGAGTTTTAACCTGACTCCGAAATGCCTGATGGTCTGTGTCGGTTCTATAAAAGTCCTTCCGACATAGTGATTTCTTATCAGCCCGAAATCAAAAGGAATACCTGATTTCTTTGAAAATCCCAACGCTGCCGGGACACCTGAATCCGGCGTAGGTATAACAATATCGGCTTCAACAAAAGACTCTTCAGCCAATACTTCGCCCATTCTTTTCCTGATTGAGTATATATTTTTCCCCCACAGGTAGGAGTCTGGTCTGGAGAAATATATATATTCAAACACACACTTTTTCTCATCGGTTACATCAAACACATTTGGGAAATGCTTAACCCCTTCGTTACCCGCAACGACAATCTCTCCCGGGTTAATATCCCTTATAAATTCCGCACCTATCAAATCAAATGCGCAGGTCTCGCTTGCAAAAACGGTGGCATCGTCAAGTTTCCCCATAGACAAAGGTCTGAAACCCCAAGGGTCTCTTATTGCGTATACCTCATTTTCTCTCATAATTATCAATGAAAAAGCGCCCTTCAATACCTTAAGAGCATCTGTCAATCTGTCAAAAAACGTTGTTTTCTGGCTTCTTGCAATCAGGTGTATAATAACCTCGGTATCGGAATTAGAATTGAATATGGCTCCGTCATCAACCAGTTCTTTTTTTATTCTGTTCGCATTTATTATATTTCCGTTGTGCGCTATTGCTATCTGCCCCATATCGAAATGTGCAAAAAGGGGTTGTATGTTAGCAATTGAATCATCTCCGAAGGTTGAATATCTGTTGTGCCCTATCGCAACGTTTCCTCTCAAAGATGATATGTTATTTTTGTTAAATACATCGTTTACAAGCCCGCAGCCCTTATGTTCGTAAAATTGAATTCCGTCTGTTGATACTATGCCTGCGGCCTCCTGCCCTCTGTGTTGGAGAGCATGGAGACCCAAATAGACATAATTTGCGGCTTCGGATTTGTTATATATTCCTACAATGCCGCAATATTCCTTTAAATTCATTTTAGGTTCAAAACATCCTGCATATTGTAAAAACCCGGCACCTTATCTATGACCCACTTTGCGGCTTTCAAAGCCCCTAAAGCAAACGTGTCCCTCGAGGTTGCTTTGTGCGTCAACTCTATTCTTTCTCCCAATCCTGCAAAGACAACCGTATGGTCACCCACAACATCGCCACCTCTTAAACTCATTATGCCGATTTCCTGCCTGTTTCTTTCTCCGATATTCCCCTGCCTTCCGTAAACGGCAACCTCGTCCAAATTGTGACCTATACCTGCCGCAGCGTGCTCTGCCAATTTCAATGCCGTACCGCTCGGCGCATCCTTTTTAAATCTATGATGCATCTCGACTATCTCTATGTCGTAGTCGTCTTTCAGAATTTTTGCCACATCCTCGACCAATTTAAACAGAATATTCACACCCAAACTCATATTGGGAGCAAGCACTATCGGAATTCTGACAGACAATTTTTTTATTTCATCAAGCTCTTCGGGTGAAAATCCTGTGGTTCCTATAACCATAGCTTTTTTATTTTCGGCAGCAGCTCTGACGTTTGAAAGAGTTGATGCAGGTGTGGAAAAGTCTATTATAACCTCACCGTCATCCATAACATCGTCGAGTTTATATGTAACCTCAATATTTTTTTCACCGATTCCACAAACAGCCCCTACATCGTTTCCTATATATTTTGAATTCTTTGCCTCAATTGCACCGATTAACTCCAGTTCGTCATCGTTTTCAATAAGGGCGCAAATCCTTTTCCCCATTTTTCCGCCTGCGCCGCATACTATAGTTCTTATCATACAACTCCCCCTATTTTATTAACTTCATATTTTGTAAAACTGCTTTCAGCTTTTCTTTATTACCTTCACTCATCTTACACAGTGGCAGTCTGAACTCCTCTTCTATTAATCCCATTAAATGAACAGCTGTTTTTACAGGTATGGGATTCGTTTCATAGAACATCGCTTCGTGCAGTTTAAACATTTTGTGGTGCAGTTTCTCTGCCTCTTTATAGTTTCCGGCGTCTATTTCGTCATACTGCCTTGCCACCAAATCGGGTGCAACGTTTGCCGTAACGGAGATTACACCGACTCCGCCTATTGACATCATAGGCAACGTTAAGAAATCATCCCCGCTTATTACCTCGAAATTGTCCGCCTTGCCCTCTATAATTTTTGAAACCTGGTTTAGAGAACCGCTTGCCTCTTTTATTCCGATTATATTGTCAATCTCAGAAAGCCTGATTGCAGTTTCGGGTAGAATATTAACGCTCGTTCTTCCCGGAACGTTGTACAAAACAAGCCCTACTTTGATATTCTCCGCTATTGTTTTGTAGTGTTGATACAGCCCCTCCTGTGTTGGTTTGTTATAGTAAGGAGAAACGGAAAGAATGGCATCAGCACCGGCTTTTTCAGCAATTTTAGCAAGTTCTGTAACCTTTTTTGTATTGTTTGTTCCTGCTCCGGCTAAAACGGGTATTTTTCCCCTGCACTCATCGACGCTAACCCCTATAACACGTTCGTATTCATCCAAAGAAAGCGTTGCAGCCTCTCCTGTAGTTCCGCAAGGCACCAAACCGTCAATTCCGTTATCTATCTGCCTTTTTATTAGTTTCCTAAAACTGTCTTCATCAAATTCACCGTTCTTGAAAGGTGTAACAATTGCAACCATAGCCCCTTTTAACTCAAACATAATTCCCCCCTAAAATTAATACTTCCAAGCTTCTTCCGTCATAGTTCCTATATAAGTTAACGTTGCATCCCCTTCGAGAAACACTTTTTGAATTTCGTTTTGCTCGGCTTCAACATAAACCCTTAAAATTTTTCCGCTTTTTGTATGAACATTAACGGGTGAAACGACTTTTTTATTGAGCATTGCCACAAGGGCGACAGCGGTAGCACCCGTTCCGCAAGCCAACGTTTCCCCCTCAACCCCACGCTCGTAAGTCCTCATTTTTATATTTTCCTCATCTATTATCTCTGCAAAATTGGCATTTGTGCCCTCAGGCTTGAAATAGTCGTGATATCGTGTTTTTGCTCCAAGTTCTTTTACATCGACATTATCAACGTTATCCGTAAAATAGACTACGTGCGGAACCCCCGTGTTGATAAAGTTTGCTTCCAAATCAATGCCTTCAAGTTTAAGACCGCTCTTATAATCCTTAGGCATTGTCAATTGAACCTTAACGGAGTTCAAACCCGTTATCTGCGCACTGATTATACCGGCTAACGTTCTAAACCTCATCTCAATCGGCGCTAAATTGTTAAGGTATGCGAACCTTGCGGCACATCGCGAACCGTTTCCGCACATCTCAACCTCAGCTCCGTCATTATTAAAAAATCTCCACCTGAAGTTACACTCATCGTCCTTTTCTATCAAAATCAAACCGTCGGCGCCGACAGAAAGAGCCCTTGCGCAAACCTTCACCACAAAATCCCTGACGGATATATCCAGGTTATCCTCAACGACCTTCTCTTGATTGTTGATAATGATAAAATCGTTTCCGCTTCCGTTCATCTTAAAAAATGGTATCTTCTTCATAGGGTCTCACCTTTTATCAAATCCTCAAGATTCTCTCTTTGTCTTATTATTTTATAGCTATTTCCATCAACCATCACCTCTGCCGCCTTTGCTCTTGAATTGTAGTTACTCGACATAGTAAATCCGTACGCTCCGCTGCTGAACACAGCGAGATACTCTCCGTTTTGCGCATCCTCAATCTCATAGTCTCTTGCCAAAAAATCCCCTGTTTCGCATATCGGACCTACAACATCGCATACTATTTTTTTATTTTGCCCTTGTTTTATAGGTTGAATTTCTTGGAAAGCGCCATAAAGAGAAGGTCTTATCAAATCGTTCATTCCGGCATCGACAATAATAAAGTTCTTGTTAACATTTTTTTTATGATAAATGACCTTCGTTACCATAATTCCGCCGTTACCGACAAGAAATCTGCCCGGTTCACACACAAGCAAAACATCCTTAAAGTCTTTAAAAGCCTCCTCAACCTGCTTGGCGTATGTTTCAACAGAAGGCGGGTTGTCTTTTTGTCTGTCATACACTATTCCAAGCCCGCCGCCGACATCCACCGCTTTAAACTCTATGCCTTTGGAAAGCAGCTCTTTCATAAGATTGGCAACCTTAACCGAAGCATCGTAAATCGGCGTCGAATCGAGCAGCTGGCTGCCTATATGGAACTGCACTCCGTAAATCTCTATATTGTCAAGCTCTTTTGCTTTTAAATAGGCATCAAAAGCCTCCTCGTACGGAATGCCGAATTTATTTTTCTTCAAACCAGTTGAGATATAAGGATGGGTTTTCGGGTCAACATCAGGATTAACTCTAAATGCTATTCTTGCTTTTTTGTTAAGCGATTTAGCCACCTCGTTCACCGCATAAAGCTCGTCGGTTGATTCGAGATTCAGCATCATAATCTCATTTTCAATGGCATATTTTATCTCATCCTTTGTCTTGGCAACGCCGCTAAAAACAATTTTTGACGGTTCTATATTTGCTTTAAGAGCCCTGAACAGTTCTCCCTTTGAGACTATATCCGCTCCGCTTCCCAATTTTGCAAATGTGTTTATAACGCTTAAGTTACTGTTTGCCTTAACGGCAAAGGATATGCAGTGTTTTCTTGAAAATGCCTTGTCAAATCTCTTGAATTGGTCTTCAAAGTGCTTCTTTGAATAGATATAAACCGGCGTTTTAACATCTTTGACAATATCTTCCACCTTAATATTCTCAACATATAACTCGTTATCGATATATTGAAAACCCATTGAAACCTCCTAACTGTTTGTGAGTATTTTATCCAAATAGCTTACAAAATGCAATAATTCTATGTTCATACCGGCAGCTTTAAGACCTCCGCCTATCTGCATCATACATCCGGGACAAGCGGTAACAAGACTCTGTAAACCTGCTTTTGAAATGTTATCTGTTTTGTCCTCAAGGAGTTTTTTTGAAATATGAGGGTGCATAATGGAGTAGCTCCCCGCAAAACCGCAGCATCTGTCCGAATCGTTTATCTCTGTGAAATTAGGTTCGTTATCTAATAAAAAATCGTGCAACATCTGAGAGTAGTTTAAACCTCTTTTTAAATGACACGGGTGGTGATAACCGACAAATGAGCCGAGTCTATCCGTTTTTATGTTATTTTTTAAGATAAAATCAACAAAAAAGGCTCCCGCACACACTACTTTTGACGACAACCCTTCAGCTTTTTTATTTTTACTCAACAAAAGATAGTCTCTTTCTATCATATGGGCGCAGTGCGGGTCTAAAAATAGTATTTTATCACAATTTAAAGAAAGCAGATGGTCAATATTTATAGAAGCTGCTTTTTCAGCCGAATTTCTCTCGCCGTTATACCAGGCAGGCGCACCGCAGCAGGCTTTCTGTTTTATAACTCTAAGTTTAAGCCCCAACTTTTTTGCAACCGAGAGGGCATCTTTGCCTATATTCGTATATAAAAAATTGGTTGAGCATCCGGCAAACAAACACAGGGAAGAATCACTGCTTTTAATCATATCAAACGAAGGTTTAATGCCGGGAAGCGGTCTGTAATCGACACCCAAAGTCTCATCAATAAACTTTATATTTGTTCTTAGCTCGTTTTTAAATAAAAAATGGCTTAACAGAGCACCAATACGCAAAAGAGGATAGTAATTTTCAAGGTGCTTTATTATCAAACCCTTGATGCCGGGAGTTGTTTTCGTGTTTTCAGCTTTTATAGCAAGTATCATCTCCTGCAAGTTGATTTTAGATGAGCATATCTCATCGCAAGCCATACAGCCTATACACAAATTTGCATATTCCCTTATGTCTGGCGTGTCCTGCGCGGCATAGGAAAGCAGTATTCCAATAGGACCCGCATAGGTTTTTCCTCTGAAAAATCCTCCTCCTACGGTGGTATAAACCGGACAGGCGTTTTGGCAGGCTCCGCAACGAATACAGTTGAGAATCTCTTTGTATTGTGCGTTCTTTCTCAACTTGCTTCTGCCGTTATCAACAAAAACCACATAAAACTTACCGAATGGCTTTTTTAACACATCTATATAGCTTGTTGTAATTTGACCCGTAGCGGCTTTTGGAAGCAGCGTCAGTATCTCAAAGGCATCCCTGTCGCTTTCAACAATCTTATCTATTCCTATAACGCATATAAGTGTTTTTTGTCTTATGACATTTTGAACATTGCCCTCATTGCTCACTATAAAAAAAGAGCCGCTTTCAACAGATGCCACATTTGCACCTATTATACCGCATTGGGCATCATAAAAATCTTTTCTTATTTTTTCTTTGGAAAAATCGACCATTTTTTTAACATCAAGCGGAATATTCTCCTCAAAAACCCTATTTAAAAGCTCGTTTATCTTCTCTTTAGGCATATGAATAGCCGGAGCGGTCATATGGGTCGGCGGTTCGTTATTGATTTGAACCAACCACTCTCCAAGGTCTGTTTCCTTAACATCAAAACCCAGCTTATCCAAAAACTTATTTAGTCCAATCTCCTCTGTAGTAAGGGATTTTGACTTCACAACCTTTTTTACAGCACTGCTTTTTAGTATGGCTAAGACGGCAGACAGGGCATCCTCTTTGCTTTCTGCCAAAAAAACCTCTATTTTTCTTTTTTGAAGTGTTTTTATAAACTTCTCAAGGTTGCCCTCCATATTTTGAACTGAGGTTTCCTTGATGGCTTTAACTTTTCTTTTTAGGGTCTCTATGTCGTAAAGTGCTTCAATTTTTTCTCTTTTGGCAAAATAATTTTGTCTTAACCTATCAAGGGCGTTATTTAAAAATCGATTTTGGGCATAATCTTTTTCATTTCCCATATTTTCTTCCCGTACGCTTACCCTTTTGTCTTCTTTTTATCTCTCTTGAGACCTTCATTCGTACATAAAATACAAAAAAAACCAAAAGAAAGGTAAAAATGCCCAATATAACAGTCGGCAGGGTGTAGCGGTTTTTTTCCATATTTTTGTTTATCTGTTTTTTAATTAAGACCTGTTTGTGATTGTCGGATGAGCCTGTTGTCGAAGCAGCAGTCACACTGCTTAAAGCAAAAAAGGATATAAATATTAAAACAAGCAGAACTTTTAATTTGGATATTACCATAACGGTTCTATGACAACTCTATGCGGAATATGAAGCCTGTCAATATCAAACACGGCTTTTTTGTTGCATATTTTTTTGGCAAACAGCTCAACCGGCTTTCTCGTTTTTAAATTTATCACCTTAACAAACATAGCGTATCCTTTATACGTATATGCGTATGTACCGTAAATAAAGTAGTCAAAACCTTTTTGTGGTATTATTGTCGTATTTGAGTCGTTTTGCTTCAACCATTTGGAGTTATCTATAACCGTGGCATCAGCTTTGCAGACACTCCACAGCTTTGTTTTTAAATCAAAAGCAAGATATCGACCGTCTTGGGTTACCCTTTTGTTTAGGGTATCGATAAAGTTTCCTACGGCAATATCGGTAATATTGTCTTTACAAATCGCCACAGCTATGGAGTTCATAGTGCTTTCAAGGTTATCCATATAGGCAATTCTGTTTTTTATATCTATATTGTCACCAACGCTGAAAGGTTTAAGATTTACACAAGCTTCAAGCGCAACGCCGATAAGTATAATGAACAAAAAAACAAACTTCTTCATAACTGAAAAATACAACGATACTCGATTGTAGTCAAGACAATAATACGAAAGAAGGGCTCAAATATAAAAATAAAATCGGGCAATTTTCTAACAATAAAAACCTCTCACTCCAAAAGCACTATTAAATTTACTATACAGCCTTAGTAAATCGCCCTTAAATACTGCTTGGGTAAATCAACCCTGCAATTAAGAGTTTTTGCTGCGTGAATCGCCCAATACGGGTCATACAACAATGCTCTTCCCAAAAAAACCGCATCAGCCTGGCAAGATGAAATAGTATGCTCAGCCTGATACGCATTGACAATCATACCTACACTTCCCGTTGGCAAACTCGTCTCTTTTTTTATCCTACTTGCAAATTCCGTTTGAAAACCGTAACTTTCCTTGACTTGGGCACAGCTTACAAGTCCGCCGCTGCTGACATCTGTAAAATCAACCCCTACACTTTTCAGTTTCTTTACAAATTCTACAGACTGGTCTATATCCCAACCGCCATAAGCCCAATCCGATGCAGAAATCCTAACAAAAAGCGGCATATCATTCGGAATAATCTTTCTGACAGATTTTGCAACCTCAAGAGGAAACCTGCATCTGTTTTCAAAACTCCCTCCGTACTTATCGCTTCTTTTGTTGGATAAAGGCGATAAAAACTCGTGCAAAAGATAGCCGTGTGCCATATGAATTTCTACAAAATCAAACCCTGCTTCCACGCATCTAAGCGCTGCATTTTTGAAATGTTCAATAGTATTTTGAATATCGAGTTGAGTCATTGCTTTCGGAGTTTGGGATTTATCGTCAAATGGTATAGGGCTCGGCGCTACAATATCCCATCCGCCTTCTTTTTCACTTAAAGCCTTTCCGCCCATCCAAGGGACATCTCTTGAGCCTTTTCTGCCGGAATGAGCCAACTGTAAACCGATTTTACACTCGTATCGTTTTACCGAATTAACCAAAATCTCAAGCGATTTCTTTTGTTCATCGTTCCAAATACCCAAATCAAACGGGCTGATTCTGCCGTTTGGTTCAACAGCCGTAGCCTCAAGAACTACCGCACCGACACCCCCGATAGCACGAGAAACATAGTGGATTTTATGCCATTCGTTAGCAAGACCGTCCGTTGCGGAATATTGACACATCGGTGACATAAAAATCCTGTTTTTTACCTGCATTGCGCCTATCTTAATAGGTGAAAACAAAGAGCTCTCCACTTTTTCCTCCTTTTTTCACTAAAAAAGCAATTCTCAACACAAGTTTATACTCAATACTCTATCAAATTCAAGCAAACTAAAAAAGTCCGGAGTTTTAATCGTTCTAAAAATCCTTATAAAACAGCAGAATTGTTTTTTTACAGTCTTTTGACAACTATAACTATACGCCTGTTCACAGGGTCTTTCGGGCTTGTGCCGGGCATAGGTCTTGTATCGGCATATCCTACCACACTGCTGAACCTGTCTTCGGAGACACCGTTTAATTCAAGCTCCTTCAAAGCAGCATTGGCTCTCATAGAAGACAAATCCCAGTTGGAAAATTTTGTTCCGACATAACTTGTGGCGTCTGTATGGCCCTCAATAACTATCTTATTTGATATTTGCCTTAGCTGCTTTGCAACCGCATCAAGAATTTCTTTTGCATACGGCTCAAGTTCGGCAGAACCCGGAGCAAACATAGGTCTGTTATTTTTATCAAAAATAATTATCCTCAAGCCCTCTTCGGTTATCTCCATCTTTATCTGATTTTTATACTTCAGCAGCTCTTTATTTTGGAATATCGTTCTTTTAATCTTTGTCATTAAGGTATAAAGGTTAAGCAAACTCTTCTGTTTACCCACACCGCCGCCGCTGTTTCTCAAAATCTTAGGTATAAGCCCCTTACCGTGAACTACCTTCTGCCTTTTTACCGTAGGCAGAGGCATTTCCGGCAGCTTTGTCGATATGGTTAAACTTCTTGAACCGATATCAAAAACACCTTTTGAGGGAAGTTGTGTTGAGCCTTCCGTCAGAGAGGTTGCACCGGGGTTTGTGAAGTATGTTGAAAGCACTTTTCTTTGTTTGACATTAGTTGCCGCAATAAGCCACATAACAAGGAAAAACGCCATCATAGAGGTCATAAAGTCTCCGTATGCAACCTCCCAGGCGCTTCCTCCGCCTTCTTCACACTTCTTCTTTTTGCACTTTTTAACTATGCCGCCTTCGTTTTCTTCAGCCATATTACTTACCTTTAACGGTTTGTTCGGCTAATTCAAAGTCCGGTCTTGACATCGGAGGAATGCTTTCTCTAACAGCCTCCATTGCTATAATAGGTGCATCACCCTTTGCTATGTATATTATCCCCGTTTTTAAAGCGGTCAGATATGCTATAAAATCTTCGTTTTTAAACTCGGCGTATTTAGCCATAGGACCGAATATTCCGTAGCATAAAAGCAATCCTAAAAATGTTCCGGTCAAGGCTGCCGCAATATGTTCACCAATAACCAAAATGGAGCCTCCCAAAGCACCCATTGTCAAAATAACGCCCATAACGGCTGCGACGATACCCATACCGGGCATAGATTCAGCCAGAATGCCTACCATTTTTGGCGGTGCCGATATCTCTTTTTCTATCGCCTCTATATTGCCGTCCAGTATTTCATCAAGCTTTTCCACTTCAATACCGGTAACCACATTTCTCAAAGCATCAATCAACAGGTTTCTGGCATCTTTATTTTTCAGAAAGAAAGTAGCCTCCTGCATAATTGGCGACGACTCAGGGTCATCAACTATAGCTTCAAGAGAGAGTATTCCGTCTTTCCTAACCTTGGTGGAAAGTCCGTAAATAATCTTTAAAAGTTCGAGGTAGTTCTTTTTATTGTAAGGGTCGGGCTTTGCGACACCCATTATAACCTTGAAAGCCCCTTTTAGGGCATTTGGCGATGCACTTGCCAAAAGCATACCGAAAAATGCACCAAGCAAAACAATATATTCACCAATTTGTATCAATACGAGTGGGTTACCGCCTTCATAAACAAAAGCGCCCACAACAGCAGCCAAGGTAAAGATAATACCTACAGCGTTCATATCACCTCCGCAAGACTTTCAAGCTCTTACATCACTAATAATCGGTCGTTTTGCCGGATTATTTAACTATTTGTTTCTTTTATCTATAACTCTGACGGCTTTACCTGCCGGCCTTTCAATTGTTCCTTCGGGAACTATCTGAATATTACAATGAAAACCAAGGAAATCATACAGTTCGTTGCCCAATCTTTCAAGCTCCTCGTGCTTAAACCCGTTTCTCCTTTCGGCAATTATTGTCATAGCGCCCTTACCTTTAACCTTCTCAAGCACGATGTTGTAGTAGGGCGTTAAATTTTTATACTTCATCAAAATACTCTCAATTTGAGACGGATAAAAATTAACCCCTTTAACTTTAAACATATCGTCCGTTCTGCCCTTTAACCTGTCAACTCTTAAATGCGTTCTTCCGCAATCGCATTTATCCCTTGATACTATTTTTGTTATATCCCTTGTTCTGTACCTCAAAAGCGGCAGTCCTTCACGCGTAAGTGTTGTTATCAACATTTCGCCCTCTTCTTTGTCTTCAACAACTTCAAGGGTTTCAGGGTTGACAATTTCGACTATGTAGTGGTCTTCCCAAATATGAATGCCGTTTTTAGCCTCACAATCTATTCCCATTCCAACGCCGCCCGTTTCCGTCATTCCTATTATGTCAAACGTGTTTACGTTCATCTCCTCTTCTATTCTCTCTCTTAATTCGTTGCTCCAGGTCTCCGCACCGAGAATCGCAACCTTTAAGTTTGTTTTTTTGAAATCAAAATCTATCTCTTTTGCAACCTCCATCAACCTCAAAGGATAAGAAGCTATTGCGCAGATAGCCGTTGTTGAAAGTTCATCCATAAACTTCAATTGAAGCCTGGTTCTTCCCGCCCCTATCGGAATAATAAAAGCGCCTATCTTTTCGGCTCCGTAGTGAAAACCGAATCCGCCGTTAAAAAGACCGAAAGACGGCGTTATCTGTATTCTATCCCTGCCTGTCACTCCGGCCGCATAATAACATCTCGCCATTATCTCTCCCCACTGCTCAATATCTTTCTTAGTCATAGCATTGATAATAGGTGTTCCGGTTGTGCCTGAGCTCATATGCATTCTATACCATTTTTCATCATCAACAACTATATGCTTAAAGGGGTAGGCTTTTCTTAGTTCGTCCTTTTCAAGAACGGGAATTTTTCTTATATCTTCAAGGGTTTTTATATCTTCAGGTTCAATATCTTTATACTTATCTTTAAAAATTGAGCCTGAATTTTTTATTGTTTTTAACGTATTTTTTAAACCTTCAAGCTGAAGCTTCTCAAGCTCTTCTCTTGGCATTGTTTCCATCTTCTTATTAAAAATCATTTTACCCCCTCATAAAAAGCTTTAATATTTTTATCAGGCATTTTAAAAGCACTCAAAACACCTACAGCATCTTTTCTATCAAATATATTCTGTTTTTTAAAGAACTTTCCCAAAATAAACGAATTTGCAAAACGAATATCCCCGAATTCCTTCAAAATCTTTACTTTATCATCGTCTTTTAAAAGGATAATCCCTTCGGGCGATTTAACCAAATTAAGAGCATAATCATAATAAAGCCTCTCCAAAACTATGCAAAAATCCGCCTCTTTCTGCGGAATATACGGGCTTGCACCCTCCCCTATTTTCATATATATCTCAACGAGTCCGCCTTTTTTTGCCATTCCGTGAATCTCTGTGGACTTAACCGTCAAGTTTTTATTAATTGCAACCCGAGCCAAAATTTTTGACAGGGAGATGGCTCCCATACCGCCTACTCCGAGAATAACAAGCTTCATTCTTTAACCTTTATCGCACCTAACGGGCAGGAAACAACACATTGACCGCAGTTTATGCAGGTTGATCGGTCTATCTCCACCACCGAATCTTTAAAAATCAGAGAAGGACACTCAAAGTTGTCTATGCAAACCTTGCAGCCCTCACACATATCCTTATCAACAAAAACTTTTTCAAACCTTATGTTTTCCTTCAACCCCTCTTTTGTATAAACACAAGGGTGTTTAAGAATTACCACAGCCGGTTTACTGCTTTTTAAAATGTACTCTTTGGCTTTGGAAAGAATGTCCGTTACACTGTCAATATTATAGGCATCCTCGGTTTCTACAAACTCAACACCGACACCTTTTACCACATTTTCTATTCCTACGGCGTTTGCCGTGTTGTTGTACGAGTCTGTTTTATCTTGAGGAGTTTTTTGATTTCCGGTCATAGCAACCGTCGCATTATCCAAAATCACAAGCAAAAAGGATGCCCGATTATGGATTGCATTTACCAAAGGAGTTATGCCGGAATGAAAAAATGTGGAATCCCCTATCGTCGCAACAACAGGCATTTTACTGCCAAAGGTTGAAAAAGATTTGTCAAACCCGAAAGCAAACGACACGCTCGCACCCATACAGTGAACGGTGTCAACGGCTTTCAAATTCAAACCCAGAGTATAGCAGCCTATATCTCCCGTATATATTGCTTTATTTTTAAACACCTTTTTTATCGCATAAAATGCGCTTCTATGACCGCAACCCGGACACAAGGAAGGCCTTTTAAAGGGCGGAGCAACAATACTTTTTTCTTTTCTTTCTTTAATAATCCCACATTTAAAAAACAGCTCCTTTATAACATCAAGAGTCAACTCACCCTCGTTTGGCACAAAACCATTCAATCTGCCCGACACGTTTTCTCTGTTTTTTACCTGCATTTCAATAACGGGGTAGCTCTCCTCAATAACCAAAATATTTGAATGACCGCCTATCTTTTTTTGCAAATTATCGAAATTTATAGGGTATGGCATATCAAATTTGATAACCTTTACAACACCTTCAAGATTATATTCTTCAACAATATCGCATATATAAGCAAAACTTACGCCGCTTGTAATAATAAGAAAATCACCGTCAAAGTACTCTTTAAAATCGTTTTTCTGTCTGATTTTCTCTATTTTTTCATTCAAAGTTTTATGCAAAAGATATCTAAAGTGCGGCGTTGCAGCAAATCTATCCGTATTTTTGTTAAAATTAACTGCCGTATCGTCTTTAAAGTTAAATTCACCTGTTTCTATATCTTCCCTTGAGTGAGAAATTCTTGTTGTCGTTCTGAGCATAACCGGAATTTCAAACTCTCTGCTTAAATTAACGGCATCTTTTGAAAACTCATAAGCCTCTTTGGGGGTGGATGGGTCTAAAACCGGAATTTTTGCAAAAAATGCCAGGAAACGTGAATCCTGTTCGGTTTGGGAGGAGTGCGGACCGGGGTCATCTGCACTAACAACAACCAATCCTCCCGGCGTTCCCACAATTGCCGTATTCATAAACGGGTCCATCGCCACATTCAAGCCTACCTGTTTGAATGTCACGGCACTTTTAATGTTTGCATAACTTGCAGCCGTAACCTCTTCCATAGCCGATTTCTCATTAACAGACCACTCGAAATATGCGTTTATCTTGTATTTTCTTTTTAACTCGATAGCCGTCGGCAGTATCTCGCTTGAAGGAGTTCCGGGATAACCGCTGATGAATCTAACCCCAGCTTCAACAAGCCCGAATGCTATCGCCTCGTTGCCAGACAAAAATAGTTTCATAAATTTCCCGCTTTCACTTTTTTCCAAGCCAATTATTACAAAATATGCTTTTTTTTCAAGTTAAATCTTAACAGAACAGTTTATAGGTTGAGTCGCTGAGTTGGTGAGTAGTGAGTAGTGATTTGTGTGTAGCCAACATTGAGTGGCGGATGGTGGTTAATGATTGGTTGACAAATAGCACAACATCGTGGACTGAAATAATATCACTAAATTGGTATAACATCGTGAACTCCATTTAAAGAATTTTAAATGGAAACTCTATAATAAAATTTTATTCTTTGAAAATTTTCAGTTTATGCTCTTCCGTAAGAACTACTCCCAGCACATAATGATACATCAGTTCTTCCGGCACAGGGAATGAGAGGCAAAATAGATTGAACTTCAAATCACTTCTTATAAAACGGATAATGCAGATTTGACCTTCTTCAATCTCAATTTCACCTTGCGGCATCTGATAATCTTCCGGTAAAATATGCCAAGGATGTCCATATTTCTTCATAGCTTCCATCGGCGTCATACCATTTTGAGAACTGTAATGATATGTCTGATTATAGATATCATAGAAAGTTGAAGCACTTTTTTAATCCTTCGATGTTTTTGTATTTTTTCTTTAAAACAGCTGATTGAAAAGTCTTGTTAAAATGTTCCACAATTCCATTTCTCCGGGGCTCTTTTACGGGGATAAAGACAGGAGTAACACCAAGTGAGAGGCATAAACGAATAACTTTGCCAAAGGCGTTTGGCATGCGTAAGCTCCCCCAAAAAGAAATCTAATTGTCCATTTGCAGGAAATTCGATATACCGGCGACTTTCCGGAAATTTATTAGATTGCCATATGTTGATTGCGCTAGTAGGTTATCTTGTGTAATAACTTGGGCTAAGTGGGCATCTTTAAAGATTATCGTATGTCAAAAATAACTTTGTCCACCTTCCGAATAGCACAATCCAAGAGCTCGATAGCCCTTTAAAGCAGTTTTTCTTTTGAGTTTGACATAAATATTCTCCTTTTTTTAATTTCAGGAGAATATTTAGCAAAAATTTATTTACATTAAAATTGTACACGATGTTGTGCAAGCTCTCAAAAAACCCCTAAATCCAATATCCTAACCTCTAACCACCATTCACCAGTCACCAATCAAGGCAGCATTCCTATTCTCAATCCTCCCCAGTGCTTGCCCTCTATGTAAATAGGAACTGAGACATCATACATAGCATTGCCAGTATCCCTCATATAGGTTTGAACAAGCAGTGGTTCTGTGTTTTGACCTGCTGCAAGACCTGTAGGGTCGTTGAATATTCTCATAGAGCGGTTTCCAACGAGGTCTTTTTCATAATCCCCCGTTAACGGTTTATCGTAGATTGTATTGTGGGCTGGAAGATAACCGTTGTTATCCACAAGAACAACAAACTTGAACTTGGGGTTCATTGACAGGACTTTATCCTCTATGGGCTGTATGTATTTCTTCATAAAGTCAGTAAATCTTGTTTTATACTTCTTTGGATTAGTATTGGGAATTTCCACATAGTTTCTATCCCATATATCGGCACTTGATATTTCTCCCCTTTTTATTGCCTCTTCTATTGTTGTTTCTATCTCTTTTTTGGCATCACGGAGGATTTTGTAAACATCTTCCATAGGGTGCTCTATTCTCAAATGTCTCAAGATAGCAAAAGACTGCTTTGCAACCTCCTCCAAATCAACGCTTTGAGACGAAACATCGTTTAATTTATTAACAACGGTTTTTGTAGAATCTACAACGTGTTCAACCGTCTGAGTTACCTCTTCTATAGATGCCGACTGTTCTTCAACCGCAGCAGTTATGCTTGATAACATCTGAGAGGCTTTGTCTATCTCATCTTTGACGTTTGTAAAGGTCTCTCTTATAACATTTGCATTATCGCCACTGCTTTGTATTCTATCTGCTATCTCTAAATTTTGGGTTATAAGTTTTGAAGCATTTCCGCTGACAGCATCTATCATATCCTTAATTTCCGAGGCGTTTGATTGAGTCTTCTCTGCCAACTTTCTTACCTCATCTGCAACAACGGCAAAGCCTCTGCCAGCCTCACCGGCACGAGCAGCTTCTATAGCAGCATTTAATGCGAGCAGGTTTGTCTGGTCTGCTATGTCGTTAATAACTCCTACAATACCTGTTATGTTTTGAAGATTTGAATCAAGCTCGTCTATCAGCTCTTTTCCTTTTCTCATCATTTCCACATTTGCTTCTATATTGTTTTCTACATTTGTTATAATATCCAAAGCACTTTTGCTTGCATTATCTACTTCACTCATAAAATTACTGAGCTCCTCAACGCTGTTTGATATGTCGGATATTGCTTGTGCGGAATCGTTCATTGTTGAGCTAACCGCCTCAAAATTTTCCATATTTTCATTTATCTCTTTTATGGTTTTTTGAAGTTCAAAATTGAATTTTGCATTAAATACACTTGCCTTACCGGCTGCCGTTATAAGATTGCTTACAGTTGTATTCATAAAACTTTTGAACCTGTCAAGAAAGGTTCCTACAAACGGTATCCCTGGTGTTTTTATCTCTTTTAATAGATCGATTCTTTCTTCCGATATTATGTCTCCGAACTCTTTATTGACCTTATCAACACTGCTTATAAGCGTTTTGTAGTAGTATAAAAAGTTTGCAAGCACAAACACAATTGACAGAATTATATAAATAATCAGAGGTCTTTGCATATAAAAATAGCTCCCCAACCCCAATGCGAAGTATATTATAAAACTAATACCTGTAAAAGCCATCAACTTAAAAAGCATTTAAAACCCCCTTGTCAAAAATTTTAAGCACAATATTATAAAGGCAATTTTTAACTAAATCAAGTTAAATATCTCTAAAATTTTTTATTGAAAATAAATATTATCTGTAAATAGAACCAAGCACGACACAATTTTATGCGGTTTCTATGTCGAAGCCGACCCGAATATAATGAAAATCATTATAAAAACAGTAAGTATATAGAGCACATAGAAATATACCTTGCCGTTCATAACGAATCTGCTTATGTTGTAGCCGGCTTTCTCAGACATTTTAACCATTCTAACATAAAATTTTTCAAATACATCAGAGATTACAACATACGCCTCGTTGTTTGTTGTAACCTCTTTGGTTAGATATATAAATCTTAGGATATACTCTATTATGAACGAGAAGGCATTTGCACTGAAGTACTCTTCTTCCTTTAAGTTTAAACCTCCGTTCCAGGATATAACCTTTTTTGTATTTTTTTTGCTTGACAGATAAACAATGAACGGAATAAGGAATAAGCCTAACATAACAATGACAAAAAATGCAGGTGAAATAACTCCAAAAACAGGTTTTGCACTTGCAAGCAGCCACCCCTTAGGTACACCTAAAGCTCCTATCACAAATTTTGAATATCCCAATCCCATAAAGATATACGATGCAAAAAAACTGAATCCGAGAATTAAAATCATTAAAAAAAGTTCGGCTGTTCTCATAAAGAAAGTCGGCATAGGCTTGGCTTTCTTTTCATGATTGTATCCCAAAGCAGAGTATCCTATGAGCTTTATCATTGAAAAAGAAGCAAACCCCATAGCAAGAGACAATAAAACGCCTCCGGTTGAACTGACAACTCTATCCAAAACACTGTGGAATTGATACGATTGAAATATGGATTCAAGCAGCATCCATTCGGCAACATACCCGATGAGAGTAGGAAATGCGCTGAAGGATAAGCCTGAAATAACTATCCCGAGAGCAGGAATTTTACCGACACTTTTGTGAATTCCTCTCATATCGTCTATGCTTTCTTCGTGAAGCTGTTCCTTTGCTTGTCCGATGGATAAAAACAGCAGTGTTTTCGCAATTGTGTGTGTTATTGATAAAATTACGGCACTTAAAAAAGCAAACTCATACAGCGTTGATGCAGGTGAAAAAGAGTAGGCAAGAGAGGATAGACCCAAAGCTGCAAGTATCATACCGTTATTTTCAACAGTTGAGTATGCGGGCAAAACCTTGAGTTCTTTTGCAGCAGCAGCCTCCATAGCTCCCCAGAAAGCCGATACGCTTCCTAAAACTACTGCAGCAACTCCCCATATATGCGTGTATCCGGTTATGGATATTATGCGTGCAAGTCCATAAACCCCCATCAATGTTACCGGTGCGCTTAAAAGAGCGGATGCGTTGGAGGGAGCTTTGGAGTGAGCCTCTTTCAACCAGGTGTGAAACGGAACTATGCCCATCTTGATTATAAAAGCCAGTGAGGCAAAGACCAAAAAAATTATGCTTTTTGAGCCGGTATTTGCAAGAGACAGTGAGTTGTTGGAAGAATACAGACCTATGAAAGCCAATATTAAAGCTAATGTTGAGAGTTCGCTGAAAGCAAGAAATTGGAAAGATTCTTTATATGCACCCGAGTGTTCGGTTATTAAAAGATATGAGAAAATTGTCATTATTTCCCAGCCCGTAAGGAATGTTATTCCGTCGTAGGCTGTCAGTATTAAAAGCATACCAAGCATAGACAGGTTAAGGAAGATAGCCATTCGTTTTCTATAGTTGCTTCCAAAATCGATAGAGAAAATTGCAACAGCCATCCAAGATAAGGATGCTATCATAATGAAAAGACCGCTTAATTCATCTATGTTTATGCCTACGTAACTTGAAAGCAGAAAATGAAACTTCGCAAGATACACACTGCCGTTAAACTTTGCCTCAAATCCGGCAATAAACGACAATAAAGAAGCTAAAAACGCCGTTATATAGCTTGCCTTTCTGTTTATAAATCCCAAAAACGTTCCGATTAAAAATACGGATATGGCTATCCAAATCATACCTCTCTCCCCATAACATTTAAAAGGACGGATAATATTTCTTTTGCTTCCAACTTTTTATCAAAATATCCCACAACGTTCGGCAGATTTAGGTTTTTTGCACCGGTTTTTGTGTCGTTTTTGTCCTCAATTATAATTATACCGAACGGCTCCGGCAGTTGAGCTATGGTTTCTGCTAACGGTTCTTTCATATTTTCAGAAACTTTACCCAATATCAACAAAATATCGGCGTGCCTCGGAGAATCCGTGAAAAATATTCCGAATCTGTGGATATTATATTGAGGGCTTGCAAGCGCTTCCATCTCAAAATTAAGCTCATTGTCATTGCCGACATCTATTGGAAAGATATGAAGCGAACTTTTGAAAACCCCGGAGATGCTTTTCACATCTTTTTTTGTTTTTTTAAAGTTTTCTGTCAACTTTTTCGTTATTCCGTATATAGCCCAAGGTTTCATTTTCTACTCCTATCTTGCGCAGTCGGCAAAATTTATGCCGAACGAATCAAGCGCGAAACTAAAATCCGTAAATATATATCCGACAAAAGAGTCTGCAAAGGCTTTATATCCGAATACGGACGGCGTCGAAATATATACGTAATCCACAAGATTGTTTTTAAGCTCAACATAGTATGCAACAATACCGCTTGGTGATTCGCAATAGCCTACTCCCGCACCGTTTTTCTGCTCTTTTTTATGATGTTTTAAGGTTTCGTCTTGAAGTTTATCCAATTGTGTCAGTATAATGTCGCAAGAGTGAAGTATTTCATACGCTCTTACCTCCATTCTCGCCAAAGCATCTCCTGTCGTTCTGATTATAGCCTTGAAGTTTTCATAAATATCTTCGTTTTTTCTTAAATCGTCTCCAATCCCCGTTGCTCTTAATGAGGGTCCGGTTAAGCCTATGGATATTGCCTGTTTGCTTGTCAGGCTGGCAGTTTTGTAAATTCTGTCAATAAAATTCCAGCTTTTTAAGGAGTGTTGATAAAGCTCACCGAACTTTTCTTCCAGAATCTTTATTCTTTCTTTTATCGTATCTATATTGTTGCTGTTTGAGAAATTCACAGCTCCTATGCTATTGAAGTTTTTCAAAAATCTCTCGGATGAAAACAGCTTGTTTGTTCTCAAGCTCTCTTCAAACAACCACTCAAGATGGGAAGTAAGAACGTTTTGAGCTGCTCCTTTGGAGAGCCTTGTTATTACGTAGATGTGGTTGTATATTCTTTCTAACTCAAGTGCAATAACCCTTATCCTTTTCGTATTCTCATCCGTATCCAAACCGTAGATGTTTTCTATCGCCCTTGAAAATGCCAATGAGTGAGAAAATGCAAAGTTACCGCATACTGACTCCGCCAGCCTTAAAGCGTCTTTTGGTGTTTTGTTTATCATTAATTGCTCTATATTTCTTTTTTTGTAACTCGGGTCGATACTGACAGATAAAATCCTTTCTCCGTAGGTTTTGATATTAAACACTCCCGCTTGACCCACGCCCGCACTAACCGGACCGTATCTGAAATTAAAAACGCCTTTGCCTTTTTTCTCACTATTTCCTATAAATTTATCCCTGTTTTTTATAAGTTCGTAGTTATCAAATTTGTTGTTTGGAGATTTATCTATAAAGATTTTTCCTTCATTTTCAACCAAAAATTCTTCCGTATCGTTTTTATTCAATATTCCAAGCAGCCTCACTTTATCACCCCTGTGTTTAATAGGTTATTTATTATGCCTGCTGCAAATATTGTAAGAAAAGCCAGCGTGGTGTTAAGAATAGGAACGAAGGAACCCATAACTTCATCTTTTCTTTTTGAGGAATCGCCGTTTGTTGAAAATGACATTTTCGATACCTTATAGTTAAGGCTGAAAAACGCAACAGCCAAAAAAAGCAAAATAAGAAGCGATAACACCAATCCGAACTTAACAAACACAGCATACAGTATCAACATTTCACCCAAAAACGTTCCAAACGGAGGAGCTCCGGTAACTGCCAAGGAGGAAAGGACAAAGCTGTACGCCCCAAACGGTATTGTATTTATCAAACCCTTAATGTCGTTTACGTTTCTTGTTTTGTAAAGCGAAAGTATATTTCCTGTGGTGTAGAAAGCGGAGGATTTGGCGAATGCGTGAGAAACAATCAGGATAACAGCGCCCAGGAGTGCGTATTTTGTATCGATTGCAAGACCCATCAGAATCATACCCATATTTTCCATTGAAGAGTATGCGAACATTCTTTTATAAAATTTTTGGGTAATTAAAAAAATGCTTGCAAACGCAACAGTTGAGAAGCCGAGAATAAATGAGAACATTTTAATGCCGTTCATAAAGGAGGAGATTTCAATCACCCTGTAAACGCCAAAAAGGGCTGTAGGCAGAAGTACACTTGAGAATATGGCGCTTACCGGTGCAATAGAGCGTCCGTGAACATCCGGCAGCCAGGTGTGCATAGGGAAAATGCCGGCTTTTGTTGAAAAGCCTGCTATGGTTAAAGCCGCACCGATGGCAAACAGTTTATTGTCTAAAGGTGACGTGTTTAAGAGCTTTGAAATATTTAGCGTATGCATACTTGCATAAATAAGCATAACGCCTATAAGTGACATAATAAGCCCGGTTGAAACTATGATTATATATCTCCAGGAAGATTCCAAGGATGCCTCGTCATTGTCTATGGCAACAAGAAGGGCGCTTGTTATCGTTGTTGCTTCAATACCTACCCAAATAAAACCCAAATTGTTTAACGATACGCTTAACAGCATACTTAAAACAAACAGATTTAAAAAGAGATAGTACGAGCTTTTGCTTAAAAGCGGTTTTGAGACATGTTTTATATAGGTTGTGGAAAAAAGAATCGTAGTCAAATAGATGATGGAAATTACAACAAGCATTATCTTTGAAAAACCGTCTATGTATAGCAGCCACGATACAGCCGGTTTCATAAAGATTATATAAATTGATGCCGCAATACTTGCAAGGGAGGCAAAAACGGATGAGAATTCGCTTATTTTGTCGTTTTTAGATATACAAAAGACAGAAGCCAACAAAGGAAAAAATGACGGCAGTAAATATATCATAACAGCTACCCCTTAAACTCTTCAAATTCTTCAATAACGTTTGAAACAGTGTCTTCCCTTAAACGCATAACTATCCCCGAAATCATAACCACGCCAATCAAGTCAAGCAAAATCCCTCCCTCTATAATTAAAGGCAGCTCCGGGAACATATATCCAGCCAACAAAAACAGGCTGTTTTCCATAACCATATAGCCTATGAGTTGGATAAATGCGTTATTTCTCGATATTATCAAAAATATTCCCTGAAGGATAAGGGCGATGGGGATAGAGCCTGCCTTAACATAGGTTATGTCGTAGAGTGTAAAGTTGTAAACCACATACGCAACAACAACCAAAAACAGCGAGATTACTATGGAAAGAGCGGTTGGTATAACATTTCTTGGCTCTCTGTCTTTGTATGGTGCCTTTAACTTTTTAAGCATATAGTACGGTATAAAAACGCCCCTTACGGCAATAGTTAAAAAAGCCAGGATAATAAGGTTAATGCTGTTTAAATAAGTTCCGTTTACAAATAAGAAAACGGCTATTGCAGCAGACGAAAGGGCAAATGTGATAACTATCTTTCTTAAATAGACCTGCCACTGCATAAATATAACAAAAACAATCTGCAAGAAACCGACAATCAGATATACATCTTTCATAGCGCTCCTCCCGTTGTGTAGAAAACGATAATCGCAAGAAAAGCAAAAGAGAATGCAACTGCAACGTACTCAAAGTTTTTAAACAGTTTATATTTCGATACGGTTGACTGTATGGTTGCAAATATGACGCTTAAAACTATCATTTTGAGCAGATGTATAAAGCCGTATATAATTACGGAAATCAAACCGACCTTCATAGGAACCCAAAACGGTATGAGAAAATCGTTTAAAAACACGCTCATAAGAAGAAACTGTTTTATGTAACTTCCCCACTTCATAAAGGCAAGTTCTCTTCCTGAATATTCCATCTCTATTGCCTGGTCAATCATACCAAATTCGTTGTTTGAGTGAGATTCTATAGGCAACTTGCCTGTTTCGACAATCAAAGCCATAAAAAATGCAAACACAACAAACCAGTGAATTAAAGACAGATACCATTGAGTTGATGTCTGCATTATGTTGTTGACAACGTAGGGGTTATTTGTGTGTGAAATGACTCCGAATGTGATGAAAATAAGCACTATTATGGGCTCGGCTAAAGCTCCTATTGACGATGCTCTCGATACGCCCAAGTGTGAGTAGTTGCTTCTGCTGTCCAAAGAAGCTATCTTTTTTAAGGAGGCAATTGCTCCGAATATCAAACCGCCGCCGATGAAATCCACAACAGGACCGAAAGTCAGAGGAAAAGCCGTTATTATGGGCAAAACCAGCGTCAAAAACATATACATAGCAAATGTTACGTAGGGAACTATCTGAAAAAGAGGTGATGCAACTTCAGGAACAACGCTCTGTTTGTTGAATAACTTGTATAAATCGTAGTAAGGCTGAAAGATTGAAGGACCGACTTTGGATTCGTATCTTTCCGTTATTTTGCCGAATATTCCGGCTATCAGCGGGGCTGTTATAAGTACGTAGAGCAACTGGAGTACACTTAAAAGAAACAGCATATGACAACTCCTTACAAATAGTTTATATACTTTTGCAGGAGTCATCGGCTCATAAAACAGAGCAATTTCGAGGCGAACTCCACCGCCTTAAAATCACAGGCAGGTTTATATCAAAGCCAAACGATAATGTCAATAGGTTGAGAAAGAGTATAGAGTATGAACATAGAAGCAGAAATCAAAATCCCACCTTAATTTAAAATCCATCATCCAAAATTCAAAATTGCTGCATAATTCTCACCACCCAAAACCTACCGCCCATCACCCAACACCTTCTTACCCACCGCCTTTTCAAAACTGAAAAATCCTCCTTGACTTTGTTTCTTTTTATTTCTATGCTTGGTTTAGATTATGAATAAAGGAGTAAATAAATGAAAGGTATAATACTTGCCGGAGGTAACGGCACAAGGCTATATCCTGCAACACTGCCCGTTGTAAAACAGCTTCTTCCGATTTATGACAAACCTATGATTTATTATCCTCTGTCTGTTTTAATGCTTGCAGGTATTAGAGATATACTTATAATTTCGACTCCAAAGGATTTGGTTAGATTTGAAGAGCTTTTTGGAGACGGCTCAAAATTTGGTATGAATTTTAGCTATAAAGTCCAAGAACAACCGAGAGGGCTTGCCGATGCTTTTATTGTAGGTGAAGAATTTCTTGACAGTGATTCCGTATGTCTTGTGCTCGGCGATAATATTTTTTACGGGCACGGTTTTACGGCAATGCTCAAAGAGAGTATGGATATGGCTCAGAATGAAAATAGAGCCGTAATATTCGGCTATTATGTTAAAAATCCCAAGCAGTATGGTGTTATAGAGTTTGATAAAAGCGGCAATGTTGTAGGGATAGAGGAAAAACCAATAGAACCAAAAAGCAACTACGCCGCCGTAGGGTTGTATTTTTATCCGAATGATGTTGTTGAAAAAGCAAAAGCAGTTAAACCAAGCACAAGGGGTGAGCTTGAGATAACAACGCTGAATCAGATGTATTTGGAAGAAAACAGGCTGAAGGTTGAGCTTATGGGGCGCGGATATGCCTGGCTTGATACCGGAACTTTTGATAATCTTTTAGATGCATCAAGATTTATCCAAACAATTGAAAAAAGGCAGGGCTTGAAAATAGGCTGTATTGAAGAGATAGCATATGCAAACGGATGGATTGATAAAAATCAGCTAAAAAAACTTGCTGAGCCTTTGATGAAAAGCGGATATGGGGAGTATTTGGTTGAATTGGTGGATAGCGGTTAGTGAATAGTGATTGGTGGATAGTGGATAGTGAAAGATTATAAAGAGTTGGATGTGTGGCAAAGAGCCATAAAATTAGTTAAAAATATCTATGAAATAGTAGAACAATTCCCCAAAAAAGAAACTTATGCTTTATCTGACCAGGTAAGAAGAAGTTCTGTTTCTATACCAAGCAATATTGCCGAAGGGTTTACGAGAAGCTCCACTAAAGAATTTATTCACTTTCTTTATATAGCTTTAGGAAGTGCGAGCGAGTTAGAAACTCAAATAATAATTGCAAAAGAAGTGGGTTATATGGACAATATCAATAATCTGATAGATGATTTGGCTGTAATAAAAAAGATGATTAATTCTTTGATAAGCTCTTTAAAAAGAAGGTTATAAATGAAACCTTTTATCTTGTTTTTCCAGCCATTCACCAACCACCAGCCACTATTCTCTATTCACCAACCACTAATCACCAAACACTAAAACCGGAGGTTTGCATGCCATTCGAATTTTTAAAAACAGAAATACCGGAGGTTGTACTTGTTAAACCGAAGGTGTTTAAGGATGACAGGGGGTTTTTTATGGAAACGTATAAAAAATCCGAGTTTGAACGGGCGGGTATTACAACAAATTTTGTTCAGGATAACCACTCAAAATCCACAAAATATGTTTTAAGAGGGCTGCACTTTCAAAAAGAGCCGTTTGGGCAGGGAAAATTGGTTAGATGCATAAGAGGAAAAATATTTGATGTAGCAGTAGATATAAGAAAAGAGAGCCCTACATTCAAAAGATGGGTGGGCTTTGAGTTAACAGAAGAAAATAAACAAATGCTCTGGATTCCAAGGGGGTTTGCGCACGGATTTTTGACGCTGTCGGATGAAGCTGAAATTATTTATAAAGTTTCAGATAACGAATATTCGCCAAAAAGCGATGCAGGCATTATTTGGAATGACCCGGAAATAAATATAAACTGGCCTATAGATAGAGAGCCTATATTGTCCGGAAAGGACAAACTCTTACCCAAACTTGTAGAATGCGAGGTTTAGGATTTGGGATTTAGGATTTGGGATTTGGGATTTGGGATTTGGGATTTAGGATTTAGGTGGAGGGATTTAGTGATGAATTATGAAGGATTAAATGTTTTTAAAGAATCACATAAATTTGTTTTAGAAATATATGATATCACCAAGTCTTTCCCGAAAGAGGAAAAATTCAGGTTAATTGACCAACTGATAAGAGCATCTTACTCCATACCATCAAATATTGCGGAAGGCAGTAGCAGAAACACCACAAAAGATTATATAAACTTTTTATATATGGCAAGAGGCAGTGCAAGTGAGGTTAAGTATTTTTTGTTATTATCAAATGATTTAAATTATATTAGCAGTGATAAGTACGAAGCCTTAAAAAATAGAATTGAGAATATTGCTAAAATGTTAAACGGACTAATAAATTCATTGAAAGGAAAAATATGATGAATAAAACAACAAAAAAATTGAGAGCTCAGGATTCAGGAAACAGCGAAAAAGAAACACAGACCCCTAAACCCTCTATCCGAAACCCAAAATCCATACTTGTAACCGGAGGCGCAGGTTTTATAGGAAGTGAATTTGTAAGACAAGCCGTTAAAAAAAATTCAAGAGTTGTGGTTATTGACAAACTTACATACGCCGGTGATTTGGAAAGAATAAAGGGTGCTACCGAAAAAGTAACGTTTTATAAAGCCGACATAACTAACAAGGAGTTCATAGAACATATTTTTGAAAAAGAGAAACCTGATGTTGTTGTTCACTTTGCAGCGGAAAGCCATGTTGACAGGAGCATTATAGATGCCGCGCCCTTTATAAAAACGAACATAGAAGGAACTCAGGTTTTGCTTGATGCCGCAAAACGCCTATGGCTTTCAAAGGAAGGATTTGGGATGAAGGATTTAGGGTTTAGGGTGAAGGATTTAGGGGTTGAGGATAGCGGTGATATGGATAAATCAAACCAAAAACCCATATTTATAAATATAGCAACCGACGAGGTTTATGGTGAATTGGGGGTAAACGGACAATTTTATGAAACAACACCTCTAAATCCGAATTCTCCCTACTCAGTCAGTAAAACCTCTGCCGATATGCTTGGCAGGGCTTATTTTAGGACTTTTGGATTGCCGGTTATTACCTTGAGACCATCCAATAATTACGGTTATTGGCAGTATCCTGAAAAACTTATACCTGTGGTCATATTAAAAGCTTTGAATAATGAAAAAATACCTGTTTACGGGAAAGGCGAAAATATTAGAGAATGGCTCTATGTAGCAGATTGTGTTGAAGCTATATTATCCGTTATAGAAAAAGGGAAGCCCGGAGAGATATACAATATAGGAAGCGGATTTGAAAAGAAGAATATAGATGTTGTAAAATCTATTTTGAGAATACTTAACAAATCGGAAGATTTAATCACATTTGTAAAAGATAGGCCGGGACACGATTTTAGGTATTCCCTGAACACAGATAAAATTAACAACGAAATCGGATGGTGTGCAAAAACTGATTTTGAAACAGGTATGGAAATGACGGTTAAGTGGTATCTTGATAATATGGATTGGGTGAACAAAAAACTGGATTATTTGAGAAGATATTGGGAAGTAGTGTATAGTAGTATATAGTGGTTGGTGGTTAGTGGTTGGTGGTTGGTGGTTAGTGGTTGGTGGTTGGTGGTTAGTGGTTGGTGGTTGGTGGTTAGTGATTAGTGGAGTGGGTGAGTAGGTGAGTAGTTTAGTAGATTAGTGGGTAGAGATTAGTGTGGAAAGGCGGCAAAGGAAAGGAAGATGGAAAAAGCATTTAAGAAATATGAAAAACAGGATTATATGAGATTTATTGCAGAAGCCATTGAGGGAATTGTGAATAACGACTGTTTAGTAATATTTTTCGGTTCAATACTCGATAAAAGATTTAATAGAACATCCGACATAGATGTGGCAATATTTTGCAAAAACGGCTTATCATCCGATAAATATTTGAGAATTTTGGATGAATTGGAAAAGCTGCCCATATTAAGAAAAGTAGATTTTATTAATTTACACAATGTAAAAGACGCAGAACTCGCAAAAGAGATTATTAAAGGTGGTAAAATATGGAAAAATATACCAGAGCTTTTGAGCGATTTAAAAAAGCATTTGGAAAATTTAGAGAGGTAATAGAAAACCCGGCTATTCCGGATTTTTTCAAAGAAGAGTTTATTATAGAGATAACGACCAAGAGGTTTGAATATACCTATGAAGCTATGTGGAAATCGGTGAAAGAATTTTTAAGGCTGCGCGGGATTGAGTGCAATTCTCCAAGGTCGTGCTTTGGGGAATTAATAAAAGAAGGTGTAATTTCCGAAGATTATGAAGGTATTTTGGCTGATATGATTGTATTAAGAAATTCACTTGTACATATTTATGACGAACAGAGGGCAAAGGAGATATACCAAGAGATAGAAAACAAAAATGTGCTGGAGATTTTTGGCTTGGTTTTGGAAGCATTGAATAGTAGTGAATAGTGAATAGTGATTAGTGATTAGTGGTTAGTGATTGGGTAAGTAATTAAGTGGTTGAGTAGTCAAATGGGTGAGTAGGTAAGAGGGTTAGTGGATGAGTTGGAAAATGGTTGAATTGGGTATTTTTTTATATGGTGTATTTTGAAAATTTAACTTGCAAATTGCACCTATTTGCTTTAAATTAAGTTTATGATAAAAAGAAAAATTGAGTCTGTACTGAAGAAGTTATCCAAACAATATCCGGTGATAACAATCACAGGACCAAGGCAAAGCGGAAAAACAACTCTTTGCAAAAACGCTTTCTCGTATTACAGATATGTAAATTTGGAGGCTATAGATACAAGACAATTTGCCAAAGATGACCCAAGGGGTTTTCTTGAGCAGTACAATAATCATATTATATTCGACGAAATCCAAAGAGCGCCCGAGCTACTTTCTTATCTGCAAGTCATTATCGATGAAAAAAAAGAGCCGGGGCAGTTTATTATCACGGGAAGTCAGCAGTTTGAGATAATGAGCAATATAACGCAGACGCTTGCCGGAAGAACAGCTTTGTTGAAGCTGCTTCCTTTTAGTATATCCGAAATACAAGGCAGCTATAACCTTGATTCTATTGACAAACTAATCTTAACTGGTTTTTACCCGCGTATCTATGATTTGTCATTGAACCCGACACAGGCTTTGGGAGATTATCTTATTACATACGTGGAGCGTGATTTAAGACAGCTTGCGGCAATAAAGGATTTGAGTCTCTTTGAAAAATTTTTGAAGTTATGCGCTGGCAGAATAGGGCAAATACTTAATTTGCAAAGCCTTGCAAATGATGTCGGTATATCACACACAACCGTGAGGTCTTGGATAAGTTTGCTTGAAGCTAGTTATATTGTGTTTTTGTTAAAACCGTGGCACGGAAATGTTTCAAAAAGGCTGATAAAATCACCTAAGCTGTATTTCTATGATGTAGGTCTTGCAAGCTACCTGCTTGGGCTTGAAAATGAAAAGCAAGTATCAAGAGACCCTTTAAGGGGCAATCTTTTTGAAAATCTTGTTTTAATGGAAATTCTTAAATACAGGTTCAATAGAGGCAAAAGGAGCAATCTATACTTCTATCGTGACAGCAAAGGCAACGAGGTTAATATAATATACGAAATCGGAAGGGATTTGTTTCCGATAGAGGTTAAGGCTGGTGCCACCGTAACAAATGAATATTTCAAAGGCATAAAAAAGTTTTTTAAAATATACAATCACACGCCTTGGGGCGGAGCGGTTGTTTATGGCGGCAAAGAGCCGCAATTGAGAACAAATATTAAAGTTGTTACAATATGGGAGATTGAAGAAATGCTAAAAAACCTTGAAGAATCAATTAATTAATAAAGAGATGTAATAAAATGAGATACTTGATTGTTGGCAAGAACGGACAGCTCGGAAGGGAATTTATAAAATGGTTAAGTGGCGGATTGGTTAAGTCGTTGAACGGGAAAAAGGTTGAGTGGGAAAGTGTCGGAAGTAAAGAATGCGATATTTCGAATTTAAGCCAAGTCCTTAATTTGTTTGAAAGTATAAAACCAGATGTTGTTATAAACTGTGCGGCTTATAATTTTGTTGATAAAGCCGAAGTTGATTATATAAACGCCTTCAAAGTCAATGCCATCGGAGTAAGAAACCTTGCCTTCACCTGCAAAAAACATAACGCTTTTTTGGTTCATTACGGCACGGACTATGTATTTGACGGTAAAAAAGAGGGATTATATACCGAAGATGACGAGCCAAACCCCATAAATCAATACGCAAAATCAAAATTAGCAGGAGAGATTTTATTGAAGGAAGAAACGGATGATTATCTTATATTTAGGGTAAGCTGGGTTTATGGAGAAGGTAAAAACAATTTCATATATAAGCTACTGCAGTGGGTAAAAAGTCAGGCATATTTAAAAATTGCCTATGATGAGTTTTCAGTTCCTACATCAACGAGAACTATAACCGATATCACTTTAAAAGCTATAGATAATGGTTTAAAGGGTTTATCCCATTTAACAAACTCGGGCTACGCTTCAAGATACGAATGGGCAAAAGAGACATTAAAAACAAAGAAAATAGACAAATTTATATATCCGGCATCAAAAGAAATGTTTAATTTACCAGCTAAAAGACCGGGTTTTTCTGCTATGAGCAATGAGAGGATATCAAAAGAACTGAGTGTAAAGATTCCCACTTGGCAATGGGAACTAAGGAATTTTCTTAGGTGAGTGTAGTTAAAAATCTTCTAAACTCCGAAGACAAAAAAAGGCTATTCTCAAATTTTATGTCCTTAAGCGTTTTGCAAGGGGCAAATTATATTCTGCCTTTAATTACGCTGCCGTATCTTGTAAGGGTTTTAGGTCCTGAAAAGTTTGGGCTTATTGCCTTTGCACAGGCTTTTATTGCCTATTTTAATATTTTAACAGACTACGGTTTTAACCTTTCAGCTACAAGAGAAATTTCAATTTATAGAGATGACAAAGAAAAAATATCGGAAATTTTCAGTTCTGTTATGATTATTAAACTTGCATTAATGACACTATCTTTTATAATTATGACGATTATTGTTTTTTCTTTTGAAAAGTTCAGGAAAGACTGGTTAATATATTATTTCACTTTTGGAATGGTTTTAGGGCAAACGATGTTCCCTGTGTGGTTTTTCCAAGGAATGGAAAGAATGAAATACATAACGATTTTGAATATTACGGCAAGACTGATTTTTACCATATCTATTTTTGTATTTATAAGACAGATGTCTGATTATATATACGTACCGTTGCTTAATTCTATAGGCTTTTGCGTTGCCGGAGTGATGGCTGTATCAATAATTTATAGAGATTTTAATGTAAATTTTATTTACCCGGGCATAAAAGCTCTAAAATACCAACTAAAAGAGGGGTGGAATATATTTTTATCCACCGCTGGAATAAATATGTACAAAAGAAATAGTATTCTCATTTTAGGTATATTTACGAATGACACAATAGTAGGGTATTTTTCCATAGCCAAAAAATTAATGGACATAATTAATTCTTTGGCAAGTGTGGTATCCCAGTCTATATACCCTTACACAATGAGAAATATCTCAAGTCCCTCTATTAATAATTTTTTCAAAAAGATTGGCGTTGGTATAGCTCTATCCGCTTCAACGATTGGCTTTATACTAATACTTTCAGCAAATTTAGTAACAAAATTATTAGCAGGGCATATTTTTTATCCAACGGTGCTAAGCATAAAGCTCCTCGCTTTTGTGCCCTTAATTATAGGAATAAATGTTCCGGCAGTGCACAGACTTTTAGGTGAAAAGAAAGATAAATTATTCACAAGAGCTGTGCTATCGGGTGGAGTATTAGATATAGCACTAAATTTTTTGTTAGTTCCTCACTATTCATATATAGGATCTTGTTTTTCGGTAATTATTACCGAAGCATATGTAACGATAATCCTATATTGGTATGCGTTTGTGAAGAAAGGGATTTGAATGAAATGTAGATTATGCGGTTGCGAAGACAATTTTGATTCTCTTAAAGTCAAAGAACTAGAAATGGGTTTTAGAGATGAATTTACATATCTTTTTTGTAAGTCATGCGGAACACTGCAAATAAAACATATACCGGAAAACCTTTCAAGATATTACTCTGGAGGATATTATAGCTTTTATTCAAATAAACGAAATACATTAAAAACAATTGCGAGAAAGTTAAAAGATTCTTACACCTTGGACCAAAGATTTTTAAATTTTTTAGGAAATATACTTTGCAAAATTTCAGCTTTCCCTAACGCTCAACTTTTAGCTATTAATTATGTCTATGACAAGTTGACACTCCAATCAAACATATTGGATGTGGGTTGTGGAAACGGTGCTCTCTTAAGCAGATTGGCAAATATAGGATTTAAAAGTTTAGAGGGTGTAGACCCCTTTTTAAGTCAAGATAAAATCTTAAAAAATGGTGTCAGGTTGTATAAAAAATCAATTTTAGACCATAAAAGAGAAGAGTTCTACGATCTAATAATGTTTCATCACTCATTTGAGCATTTAACTGAAAACCCCTTCGATGTTTTAAAAAAAGTTTATTCATTGCTTAAAAAAGACGGTTTTTGCATAATTCGTATGCCAACAACATCTTCCTACGCATGGGAAGAATACCGAGAAAGCTGGGTAGGATTGCAAGCTCCACGCCATATTGCAATTTATTCAATAAGAGGGTTTGAAATTTTAGCTTGTAAAACAAATTTTGAAATTGAGAAATTTTACTTCGATTCAACTCATTTCAGTTTGGTCGCCAGTGAACAATATAAAAAAGGAATACCATTAAACCACAGAAATTCATTTTTTGTTAACCCCAAAAAATCTATATTTTCTAAAGAAGCTATAAAAGATTTTAAGAAAAAAGCTATTAAACTGAACAATAACAATAAAGGAGACATGATCTGTATGATATTAAGGAAAAAACAATGATTAAAGTATCTATTATGATTCCTTCCTATAATCATGAGAATTTCATTGAAGATGCAATATTAAGCGCTATCAATCAGACTTATGAAAATTTGGAAGTTGTAGTTTGTGATGATGCTTCAGAGGATAACACATGGAGCAAAATAAGCTCCGTAAAATGTAGCAGACTGAAAAAATATAGAAATAATGAAAACATTGGTAGAGTAGCAAACTACAGGAAGTTGCTTTACGAATTAAGTAGCGGAGACTATTCGATAAACTTAGATGGAGATGACTACTTTTTAGACATGCACTATATTGAAAAAGCTGTATCGTTAATAGAGAAAAACAAACTGGATTTGGCTTTTTCAAATCAAATTATAGGTTTTAAAAACACACCAAGAAAAACAAATATGTACCTACCGCAAATAATCGATGGTAATTGGTTATTCTTAAATTTCGGTAAAAGAGGAATACATATACCTCATTCAACGGCCATTTATAAAAGGGATAAAGCAATTAAATTAAACTTTTACAGAGCAAACATTAGCAGCAGCGACTGGGAGTCCCTTCTTAGATATATACTAAGTTCGAAAGTTGGATTCATAGAACAACCATCTGTTTATTGGAGGCAAGTTAGGAATTCTGAGAGCAAAAATAAAAATTTGGACGAATATTTAAATAATATAGATTTTTTAATTGAAAGTGTATTACCCTATGCAGAGAACTTTTTCGATAAAAACACTCTTACAAATTGGAAAAATAGTTTTATATATGGCAGGTTGATAAGCATCCCTCAGAATTCTTTAGGAAAAAACCTTAAAATGTTAATTGCATACTCATGTCAAAGCTTAGATACTCTTCACTGTTTGAGATTTTTTTTAAATTTAAAAATATGGGCTAAAACAATACTTGGAAGGCTTAATATAAATGTGTGGAATAGCAGGTTTTATTGATTTTAATAGAAAATGTAATTATAAAACCTTAAAAGATATGACGGATGTTTTACGCCATCGTGGTCCTGATGATGGCGGACTTAGTTTTTACAACTTAAATAATTGCAATATTGGACTTGGGCATAGAAGACTTTCTATTTTGGATTTATCGAGTCAGGGCCATCAGCCTATGGAGTTTAATGGTTTGGAAATTGTTTATAATGGAGAAGTTTATAATTTCAAAGAAATTAGAAGTGAACTCGAAAAATATGGATATACTTTTAAATCAAGCTCAGATACTGAAGTTATTTTAAAAGCCTACCATAAATGGGGAATAGAAGCAGTTCATAAATTTAATGGTATGTTTGCAATAGCTATTTATGATAAACAGAAGCAAGAATTAATTTTGATTAGGGATAGAGCAGGTGTGAAACCTCTTTATTACTGCTACAAAAACGGACTATTTATGTTTGCAAGTGAATTGAAATCTTTTCATAAGAATCCTTTTTTTGAAAAGCAGATAGACATAAACTCCCTTGGTTTGTTTTTGCAGTACGGATATATTTTAGAGCCATATTCTATTTTTAAAAATACATATAAGCTAAAAGCAAGCCATTACTTGATATTCAAAATTCAAAATTCAAAATTTAGAATTCATAAATATTGGGATGTTTTAGATTGTTACTCAAAACCCAAATTAGAAATATCAGAAGGAGAAGCAATAGAAGAAGCAGGAAATATTTTGAAATCAGCATTTAAATACAGAATGATTTCTGATGTTCCTGTGGGTTTGTTTTTAAGCGGCGGATACGATAGTAGTGCAGCTGCCTCGATTTTGCAATCCGATATGACGAATAAATTAAAAACATTCACTATTGGATTTTATGAGGAAAAATATAATGAAGCCAACCATGCAAAAAGGGTAGCAAAATATCTTGGCACAGACCACGAAGAGTATTATTGTACTCAGAAAGAAGCCCTGGACATTATTCCAAAGCTTCCTGAAATATATGACGAACCTTTTGGAGATAGTTCAGCTATACCAACAACTTTAGTTAGTCAGCTAGCAAAAAAAAATGTAAAAGTGAGTTTAAGTGCAGATGGAGGGGATGAGATATTCGGCGGATACAATAAGTATGAACTAATCTTAAAAATTCGGAGGATACTTAACAATTTACCTTTAAAAAAGAAACTCTTTAGTATATTAAACACACTAAATCCTAATTTAATTCCTTTAACCGACAAAATTTACAACTTTGAAACCCGTTATGAAAAGATAAAAAATATGTTAATATCAGAAACTCCAGTTGAATCGTTAAAATATATCAGCGAGCACTTTACTTTTGAGAAAATCCAGAAACTTTTAAAAGAAGAGGTATATTCCCTACGGACAAATTTTTCTATAAAAACAAATGGGAGTATTCTAAATCAAATAATGGCTGTAGATTTTAAAACTTATTTGGTGGATGATATATTAACGAAAGTTGATAGGGCAACAATGAGTGTAAGTCTTGAAGGCAGAGAACCATTGCTCGATTATCGTATCATAGAGTTTTTGGCTCAATTACCTAATAGGTTAAAAATTAGGAAGGGTGAAAAAAAATGGCTGTTAAAGCAGATAGTGTATAAGTACATACCGAAGGATATAATAGAAAGACCAAAAAAAGGGTTTAGCATACCTATTTATGAATGGTTAAAAGATAGTTTAAAAGAACCTTTTATGGCTTATATGAATGAAGAAAAATTAAACTACGATGGTATATTTAATACAAAAGAAGTTTTAAAATACAGAGACAGATACTTAGACGGTAGTAAAGAAAATATACAAAAACTGTGGTTTTTGCTTATGTTTGAGATGTGGTATGAGAAATGGATGTAAACAATAAAATAGCCTTTCTCATTAATAATTTCTATGCAGGCGGAGCTGAGAGAGCACTAAGTATAATTATTGAAAAACTACAAGAGGAGTTTGAGATAGAGCTTATTTGTTTGGAAAAAAGGGATTTTTATAGTGTACCAAAGAATGTAAAAAGGATTTATCTATCAAATTTAACAGGAGAAGAGAGTGGAATAATCAAGTTGCTTTACTTACCAATTTTTGCATGGAAGCTGAAAAAATATACCAGCAAAAACGGTATAAAGTTTGTTCAAAGCCATCTTTTTAGGGCAAACTTCACTAACATAATAGCAACGATTTTGGGAGGAAAACATAGAACTCAATTGGTCAACTCTACACTTATTAGTAGATACTTAAACAAAGGAATTGGAGGCAAAATTAATTTAACATTAATAAAACTCTTATATCCAAAAGCTAATTTAATAATTTGGAAATCAAAAGGAATGAAAAAGGACGCTGAAGAGTTATTTAGCCTGAGAACAAGGCAAATTGTAATTAACAATCCAATAAATCTTGAGAAAATAAAAAATCTATCAAAAGAAAGAGTGACTGAATTTTCCTTTACAAAAGATAAAATATATATAATAAGTGTTGGTAGATTGATACATTTAAAAAGAAAGCAAGATTTGATCAAAGTTTTACCCTATTTGCCTAAAGAGGTAGAGGTGATTTTAATAGGAGATGGAAATGAGAAAGATAAGCTAATTGAGTTAAGCAAAAAACTCGATGTTAAAGACAAAGTTCATTTTATAGGTAATACCGTAAACCCTTTTAAGTTTTTAAGTAAGAGCGATATATTCATCAATACAAGCGAAACGGAAGGATTTCCCAATGTAATAGTTGAAGCAATGGCATTTGGATTGCCTGTTATTTCCAGTGATTGCATAAGTGGGCCCAGGGAAATATTGGCTCCTAATACAGATATAAATAAAAGACTCAATAATGGTGATGGTATAGAGATGGCAAAATATGGAATACTGTATCCAATAGGAGATAAAGAGAGTTTATTAAAGGCAATTAATGTGGTGTTAAAAGATAGATATTTGAGAGAGAAATATTCTAAGGTTGCACTTTTAAGAGCTAAAGAGTTTTCTACAGAGAAGATAATCCCCTTTTACAAGAAAGTTATAATGGAAGCTCTCGATACAATACAATGAAAATAGCCTTTCTTAGCCATCTTGATTTGAATTTATATCTTTTTAGATTACCCGTTATGAAAGAACTGGTTAAAAAAAGGTATGAGGTTTATGCTGTTTGTCCAAGGGGTGAGGTGTTTGATAAGTTTGAAAAGTTTGGCATAAAAGCGTTTGAGTATAAAATAGACAGAAAAAGCCTCAATATCTTTAAAGAAATTAAGACTATTAGGAACATAAAAAGGGCTGTTTCTCAAATCAAGCCCGATATTTTACATACATTTATGCACAAACCTAATATTTACGGCAATTTAACAAAACATCCAAACAGAATAAATACGGTTACTGGTCTTGGGAGTTTTTTTATTTATAAAGATATAAGGTCAAAAGCCGTAAAATATGCAATCGAACAGATGTATAAAATAACAACAAAAGCTACAAAAAAGATTGTTTTTCAAAATAGCGATGATTTAAAGTTTTTTGTGGATAAAGATATTGTGGATAAAGATAAAGCAATTTTAATAAAAAGCAGTGGAATTGATACGGATGTTTTCAAGCCTATGCCAAAAGACAAAGAACTTTTAAGACAATTGAATTTTGACAGCAAGCCTGTTGTTTTAATGATTGCAAGAGTTATTAAAGATAAAGGTGTGCAGGAATTTATAGATGCTGCGGATATATTGAAAGATAAAGCAAATTTTGTGTATGTTGGCGATATGGATAAGGGAAATAAAAATGCATTTATGCCCGACTGGAAAAATGTGAAATACTTAGGGTTTAGAAACGATATAAAGGAATTGATTTCTGTTTGTGACATATTTGTTCTGCCAAGCTATAGAGAGGGTGTACCTCGCACTTTGCTGGAATCAGGAGCAATGGGTAAAGCTATTGTCACAACCGATGCTGTAGGATGCAGGGAGGTGGTTGATGATGACGTTAATGGCTTTTTGGTTCCTGTTAAAAACAGCATAGCGTTGGCGGATAAAATTGAAACTTTGATTGATAATAAGCAATTAAGAGAAAAATTTGGTATAAGTATAAGAGAGAAAATTGTGAAAGAGTTTGATGTTAAAGTTGTAGTTGAGCAGTATTTGAAGCTTTATGAGAAAATAATATCGGACGACGGTGTAAAATGAAATTTAATAAAAAAATAAGGCGGCTACCTAAGAATACCGGGATTGGTCTATTCAATAGCAGGACTAACAATGTATAAGAATTTTTTTAAACCTCTATTGGACAAGATTCTTGCTGTTGTTTTAATACTTGTTTTGTCTCCTGTTATGGCTGTTGTAGCAATACTAATTTATTTATGGGATGGAAGACCCGTGCTATTCATTCAAGAACGTCCGGGGTATAGGGAGAAAATATTTAAAATTTATAAATTCCGTACAATGACAAATGAAAAAGACAAACACGGAAATCTGCTGCCTGATGAGAAAAGACTTAAAGGCATTGGTAAAATCATTAGAAGTTTAAGTTTAGATGAGCTCCCGCAGTTGTTTAATATTTTAAAGGGGGATATGAGCTTTGTTGGTCCGCGTCCCTTGCTTGTCGAATATTTACCGCTTTATAATGAACAGCAGAGAAAAAGACACAATGTAAAACCAGGCATCACAGGGCTGGCGCAAGTGATGGGTAGAAACGCTATAAGCTGGAAAGAAAAGTTTGAATATGATATTGAGTATGTGGATAACCTGTCGTTTTGGCTTGATTTAAAAATAATTTTCCTAACAATATGGAAAGTTGTAAAAAGAGAGGGTGTTTCACAGAAAGGACAAGCAACAATGGAGAAGTTTGATGGGAGGAATTAGTTTACTAATTTACGGGGCAAGCGGGCACGGAAAAGTGATATACGATGTTGCCGAAAGATTAGGTTATAAAGTTGAAGGATTTATTGATGATGATAAAAATAAACGCTTTTTGCTCGGGAAACCCGTATTTAGATTAGATGATTTAAAAGATAAAAAAAATATAGCTCTAGGTATTGGCGATAATAGAATAAGGTCTAAAATATACAACAAGATTAAAAAAAACGGTCATAATATCGTATCTATTATAGATAAAAGTGCAGTTGTGTCCGAATTTGCTACGATAGGTGAAGGCAGTGTGGTATTTGCCAATTGCGTGATAAACAATTCTGCCGTATTGGGAAAAGGCTGTATAGTAAATACCGGTGCAATTGTTGAACATGATTGTATCATAGGGGATTTTTCCCATATCTCTCCTAATGCGGCTCTTGCCGGCGGAGTTAAAGTAGGCAGTTTTACCCAAATTGGGATTGGCTCAAGTGTTAGAGAGTTGATAGAAATCGGGGACAACGTGATTGTAGGAGCAGGGACGGTCGTTGTAAAGAATATTGAGGATAATGCTATAATGGTCGGCAATCCGGTAAGGTTTTTGAAGAGCAATAATGAGTAATAAAATTTCTATTTTTTTATCCCCTCCGCATATGTCAGGTAAAGAGCTTGAATATATTAAACTGGCTTTTGAAAGCAATTATATCGCTCCTGTCGGTGAATTTATAGAGAAATTCGAGCAGTCTGTCTGCGATTTTACAAAGGCAAAATACGCTTGCGCTCTGGTGAACGGTACAAGCGCAATTCACTTGGCTTTAAGGATTTTAGGGATAGGTGAAGGTGATAAGGTTTTAGCTTCGACTTTTACTTTTATTGGCTCTGTAACGCCGATTCTTTATCAAAACGCTGAACCGATTTTTATCGATAGCGATGAAAGCTGGAATATAGACCCTAATCTCGTTGAGGATGCAGCAAAAAAAGAAAAACCCAAAGCGCTTATTTTTACACACCTCTACGGTCAAATGGCAAAGATTGAAGAATTGAAACAGCTTGCCGATAAATACAGCTTTTATCTCATTGAGGATGCGGCAGAAGCCCTCGGTGCAACCTATAAAAACAGACAGGCGGGGACATTTGGTGATTTTGGCATATACTCTTTTAACGGCAACAAAATTTTAACAACATCCAGCGGAGGAGTCTTGGTTAGCCACGATAAGGAATGGATTGAAAAAGCCAAATTTTTAAGTACACAGGCAAAAGAAACTTTTCTCTGGTACGAGCACAGAGAGGTAGGGTATAATTACAGAATGAGCAATATTTTGGCAGCGATTGGCGTTGCGCAGATGGAAGTGATTGAGGAAAGAGTAAGAAGAAAAAGAGAGATTTTTAATACGTACAAAAAGAAATTGAGTGATATTGCCGATTTTATGCCTGAAATAGAAAAATCAAGAGGAAACAGGTGGCTCACCACACTTACCTTTAAAGATAAAGAGCCTTTGAGCGTTCTTAAATATCTAAAAAAATACGGCATTGAATCTCGCCCTCTCTGGAAACCGATGCATCTACAGCCCGTATTTAAAAATGCAAAAGCCTATGCAAATGGGAGAAGCGAAGAACTTTTTAAAAAGGGCTTGTGTCTGCCAAGCGGAACTCAGATTGAAGATAAACAGATAGAATTCATTATTAACAAGGTAAAAGAGTGTTGAATGTCAACGAAGTTTTAAAGCCAACTCATAGAAAACGATTTCTCTTCTTTTTGACTGCTGATATAATTATTTTTGCCTTTTCACTCTATTTGTCCTTACTTTTGAGATTTGATTTGAATTTCGACTTTGTAAAAAAAAGCGGATATCTTTATAAATTATTGGTTTACTGGCTTCCGATGATTATACTGATTAAATCTGCATTTTTTTATACAAACAGGCTTTATTTTGTCAGTTGGAGCTTTGTGTCCATTGAAGAGTTTTTCAGAATAAGTATCTCTTTGATTGCATCTTTAATTTTCCTAATGATTTTTAATTATTTATATTTCGTTATCACTAAGGAATATTTTATGCCGAGATCAGTTCCTGTAACGGATTTTTTTATATCTCTTGTTTCGATTTCGGCTGTAAGAATTTCAAAAAGATTTTATTTGGAAAGAATAAAAAAAGAGAAATACAACACGGATAAAAAAGCTTTGGTTATTGGTGCCGGCTTGACAGGAGAAAGAATTGTGAGGGAGTTGTTAAGAGACGACAAGGCAAATTTTTATCCTATCGGTTTTATAGATGACAGTGAAGATAAGCAAGAATTATATATTCACAACATAAAAGTGCTCGGCAAACTTTGTGAACTGGATAATATTTTATCGTCGAATCAGTTGGATGCCATTATAATAGCAATTCCGTCTTTACCCTATAAAAAAGTGAGAAAAATTTATGAGATTGCAAAAAAGCATTCTATAAATACTATAAAGATTGTTCCAAGCATAAGCAAATTGCCGGAGAACTATGTAAATATAAAAGATTTGAGAGACTTAAAGCTTGAGGATTTGCTTGCGAGAAAGCCTGTAAAAATAGATGAAACATCCGTTCTGTCTTTTTTGAAGGGTAAAACCATTTTGGTCACAGGGGCTTCTGGCTCCATTGGTTCTGAAATTGTGATGCAGCTCGTTAGATTTGAGCCTGCCGAAATAATAGCATTTGAGATAGATGAAACTGAGATTTATTACCTACAGCACAGGATTGATTATATGTTGAAAAGGATGGGCAGGAATGTGAAGGTCGAATATGTGGTTGGCGATGTGAAGGATATGAAAAAATTACGTGAATTATTCGAAAATTATAGAATAGATGTTGTATTCCATGCCGCCGCATACAAACATGTTCCGTTGATGGAGATGTTTCCCGAAGAAGCTGTTAAAACCAACATTTTCGGCACTTATAATCTATCCAAACTCTCAAGCGAGTTCGGTGTTAAGAAGTTTGTCAATATATCAACCGATAAAGCCGTGAATCCTGCAAGCATTATGGGAAGCACAAAAAGAGCTGCGGAAGTTATATGCAGAGCGTTTAAAAAAGAAGGCGGCACGGCTTTCGTGTCTGTTAGATTCGGTAATGTTTTGGGGAGTAGAGGCAGCGTAATACCGATTTTTCTGGAACAAATAAAAAACGGAGGACCTGTCACAGTCACTCACCCGGATATGAAACGTTATTTTATGACCATACCTGAAGCCGTTTTGCTCGTATTTCAAGCAGCATCGATGGGAGTTGGCGGAGAGGTTTTTGTTCTTGATATGGGAGAACCGGTAAAAATCCTTGATATGGCTGAAGATTTGATAAGGTTAAACGGGCTTGAACCTTACAAGGACATAGATATTACTTTTACAGGTATTCGTCCGGGTGAAAAATTATTTGAGGAGATTCTAACAGCAGAAGAGGGAACAGTATCCACTAAACATTCTAAAATTTATACCGCAAAAATAAATGAAAAAGTTCCATTGGAAGAAATAGAACAATATTTAAAAGATTTTGAAACACTTTTAGCGAACAATTTTGAGGTAAATCAAATAAAAGAAAAGCTAAGAGAGTTTATCAAAGGGTCATATCTTAACAGCTTGTGAAGATGTATAATGAGCCTCAAAATCTGCACACCAATTTTCTCTTGCAAAGGTGGATGATTTCTTATATGAAATCATTAGGAGGAAATCTTATGAGAAGAAAACACAATACGGAATTCAAATCAAAAGTTGCAATAGAAGCCATAAAAGGAAACTGTTAAAGTCAACCAAAAATCCTCACCTTTGGGTCATTTAGAGACCGCCCCCAATTTTGTTTATGATTCTCCTTCAATCCTGTATACACCAAGTTAGTGCATATGATAAACTAACTTAAAGGAGGCAGGTTTTATGAAACCAAGGAGAATATTTTCAAATGAGTTCAAACTCGATGCGGTTCTTCTTACC
>JALVUQ010000087.1 GCA_027035575.1 Desulfurellales bacterium
GCATCTGTTGGTTTACCTCTCCGACCTCGGAGGCAAGTGAGTTTACATTCTCGGAGGAGCGTGCAACACCGTCAACCGCCTGTGTGGCATCGTTTATTGCAGTTTCTATCTCCTGCATATTTGCAGTGGTCTGCTGCGTTGTGGATGCCATCTGATTTGCAGCGGAGGATAGGTAGGATGAGTGTGTGCCGAGTTGGGAGACGGTTTGCTTTGTGTCGTTTATCATTTCCCTGATTTTATCAAGAAAGAGGTTGAATGTGGAGGCGAGCTGTCCCAGCTCGTCATTGGATTCAACATTGAGGCGTTTGGTCAGGTCGCCTTCGCCTGATACCAAGTTGTCCAACTCTTTCGATAAAACGCCAATGGTAGCAAATACATATTTAAACAGAGCATAAATCAGCATAAAGATGGACAGAAGCGCCAAAACAAACATTACTGCATAGATAACAAAATTTCTGAAAGCGTTATTTATTTTTTTATCCATATCCGAAATGATGCTTTTTTCCATAAAATCTTCTATGTTTTTAAGTATATTTATCTTTTTTGTTATGGTCCTAAACCAGTATTGCGGGTCAACACCGAAATTGCCGGTTTGGGCTTTTTGTATGGCTATATTTTCCATCCTCTTAACTTCCTCTATTGACTGCCCTCTGAAATATTCCTTGAAATAGTTTAAAAATCTTTTGTTTGCAGACAGCAAGAAAGAGTGCATATAACTTTCCTGCTCGGCAAGCAGCGTTATAAACTTCTTATACATTCCTTTGCCGAAATGGTTTTGTGCAAATGTGTTTGATAAAACCGCTCTCTCAATCCCGGCTCTTTCTTTGGATAAAAGAAAGTTGGTATATGCGTTGAGCTCTTTGGATATGTCGGAATTATCCGTTGAAAAACCTATCACACCGACTGCATTTAGTAAATTAGAGTTGATTTGCGTGTAGTATTTAACCTCGTTTTTAACACTTATCGATAAAGAATCAACTTCACTTCTTATTTTGTTTATGTTTGAAAGCTCCCTCATAGCACTCTTGAAATAGTCGGCAAATTCCTGATTGTAGTCGGAAAAATCAAACCCCTTTGCCTTTGCAATGAGCGCATTTAATTTCTTGTTTGTTTGGAGTCTCTGATTTCTTAATATTTCGACAAACTTTTTACCCTTCGAACCCAAAAAACCGGCAGAAGCACCCCTTTCCTTTTGAAGTTCGTGGACAAGGCTTCCGATTCTGACAGCGAGAATGACGGCGTCTTTTGAGCCGTTGATGTTTTTGTAATTTTCATACTGATAAATTGAAGATGTGACGGAAAAAAACAGAATAACAAAAGAGATAACGGCAATTACAATCGAAAGTTTGGTTTTAAGCGATAAGTTTTTCATACAAATCCTCCTTGCCGACAATTTTTTATATATTTTAATATATATATCTGCAAATATCAACTCAATTGAATTCAATCTTAAAAGCTCAGCAAAATAGAAAACATTGTTAGAACAGCAAAAAAACAACTATTTGAAAATATCGGTTTTATACTTTGTATATTACTGCGGCAGGTCAACCGATTATGTGTTTTGAAAGTAAGAAAATGGGAATTGTGATTGATTATTAAATAACAAAGATAAAAAATATGGCAAAAAATTAATAAGAGTGGTTACTTATTATTGAAAAATGGCGTTATATAAACATTTGTTGCAGAATTTTCTTGACAATTTGGTATATTTTTATAAATTAAAAAGGTTTGTGTTGTGCGTTACCGGTAATTTATTTAAACGGAGGATTTATGTTAACTATCTTTGAGAATGCGGAGCATAAAAACGTTATGTTCAGCGATTTGACCAGTGGCCATATGGTTCAGGCAAATCAACATATCATTATCCACAACGATGAGGCAATGGTTCTTGACCCGGGAGGACATAAGGTCTATTCAAAACTTTTTTCGGGGCTTTCCGATGTTACACCATCAAAAAATCTAAAACATATTTTTTTCTCTCATCAGGACCCCGACATCATAGCTTCCGCCAATGCGTGGCTTATGATTTCAAAAGCTGATGCCTATCTGTCCGAGCTGTGGATGAGGTTTATACCCCATTTTGGTGTTGACGAGTTTGTAATTTCAAGAATTCATCCTATTCCCGACGAAGGTACGGTTATTAAACTCGGAGGTGCACCCATAAAAGTTATACCTGCTCATTTTCTGCATTCATCCGGTAATTTTCAGCTATACGACCCGGTTTCTAAAATCTTATACTCAGGAGATTTGGGGGCATCGATAGGAGCCGATTATGATGTAGTCGAAGATTTTGATAAACATATTGAATTTATGGAGGGGTTTCATAAACGCTATATACCCTGCAAAAAAGCTTTGGATATGTGGGTCAATACGGTTGCCAAGCTCGATATAGATATGATTGTTCCGCAGCACGGAGCAATATTCGATACGCCAAAGATGTCTTCGTTGTTTATAGATTGGATTTCAAACTTATCTTGCGGCTTGGATTTGATGGGAGACAGTTTCCCAATACCTGAGTAGAAAGCTAATATTGTTATAGAGCTCGGTTCTCCTGCGCTGCAAATAGGCAGCGTTTCGGATTACTTTATAGATAATAGCCTGTTTTTTAATGCTCATCAAAATTTTTTGAATTTAAATTACAAGTTTTCTGCCGCTTCAGGCAAATTCAGACAGCTCAATAGCCTTTACAGGACAAACTTTAACACAGTATCCGCAGGCTATACACTCCTTTTTATGCAGTTCGACTTTCATCGTGTTTCTGTCTTCTATCAAAAGTGCGTTTGTGGGACACACAGGCAAACAGAAACCGCAGTGGTAGCATTTGTTGTAGTTTATGGTTATACTCTCCTCTATGAATTGGATTGAAACGCCGTTTTCTTTCAGATAATCTATACCTTGCTCAAAATCCTTATCATCGCCTGATAGCTCTATTATCAGGCGTCCCTCCTGTCTTGGAAATATCTCGGCGCTCATTATGTTAAACGTCAGGTTATACTCCCTCGATAGGGTGGATGTAAACGGCTTATTGGAATTTTCTTTCGGAAATCTCAACATTATTTTTTTTGATATCATTTTTTATCCTCCTGTTTTCATATAAGCGATACTTCTCCCCAGATGCCAACTGCATCGTCTTTAATAAACATACATCCGATAATATTTTTTGATTTGGCAAATTCAATGGCTTTTTTTATATCGTTTTTTTCTTTTATCATATTTGCGGTTTTTGTTGCCAAACCATCCGACAAAACGGCATCATTTGAAACAATAAGTGCCAAATCGGCTTTTCCTTTACTTAACGAAGGACCGATTTTTGCGCTTGATGAGCAAATTCCGTAAGGCTTTTCGCTTTTTTCCAATTTTATTTTCAATTTATCTTTAAAATGCTCGTTATTTGTGTATATGCCCACAATCGGCGGTTTTTCCGTCTTTAAAAATATATCCCCTCCGTTTTCCACAACACACTCCCTACATCTTTTTAATATAAAATGTCCGACATATTTTGCAAAGGCTCCCGCAACGCAAGCCATAGGTCCGACGTCGGAGAGCTGAGCACCCTTCATCATATCACGCGCAATTTCAGGAGCTTTTTTATCAAAGTGCACAGGCACAAGAGATGTTAAAAACTCCCTGTTTTTTTCTATGTACTGCTCCAGCTCAATCCTTAGATGTCTTGCATATTCAAAAATTTCAAAGCGCATATCCTCACAAGCCGAAATAAATAAGTCCGTTTCTTTATATGAAACTTCAAAGTTTGTAAGCCTGCCTGAGACAGTGTGCCTGTAGAACCTTTTCATAAATAGTTTTTCGGGTATTTCATAGGCTTATAGTCTTTTGATAAAGGCAGACTTGCAGAGGGTTTTGTCAAGTAGAACTTCCCGTCTGATATACGTTTTTTTAGTTCTTCGGCAATCTCCGCAGCCATAAAATAGCTCGAAAGCGGTGTTGTGGGTATTTTTTTGGCACCGACAGTGATAAAACCGTCCCGCAGTTGTTTATAGTTTGTCAGTCCGTAATTGTTATCTATCTTTCTCGGATAATCATAACCGTAGTCAAATATATACGCATCAATCTCTTCATCTTTAACCGAGGTAAAAAATGCCAATTCCTCATTTAGAATCGGTATGGGAACGCCTATTCCCACGCTTAACGATACTCCATAACCCAGAATTGAGGCGCCTTTTATATATTTTTCGCTCATCTGCTTCATATCACCGATTACAGCCAACGCACCGGCTCCTGTTTTTGGTATTCCTCTTTTGTTTCTCTCCTCGTTAGGGTTGTGCTGTGTGCCGTGATAAATCACATATCCCTCTCCTCCCGCCAATAATATGCGGCTGCCTATTCCAACCGTCAAATAGAAAGGGTCATTCATCAAAGGTGACAGCTGCCCGGCGGAAGAGTAGGTTGCATTAGCCATATGCGGCTTTAACACGCCCATATAGGTATAAATGGTTTTATCTGTGGTGTTGATTGCAACTGAGTAGTTTTGGTATGCATTTCTCGGATTGAGCAGTGTTGCTTCCTTTAAATCGTTTATGGTTATATCCATCTCGATTTCTTTTGAGGGATAACAGTCTGTTCCATAACCTTGAGCCGTAAGGCGTATTTTTTTGCCGGATATTAAATCTTCTATAACGTGCCCGCCTCCGTATTCAAATCTTCCGGGATGAACAGCATTTAAGGGGTCTTCTTTTTTGACTGCACTTGCACCAATATAGGCATCAACCGCAGCAACGGCTCCGTATGCTTCAACGTCGTTTAACCACACCTTTGCAGCTTTTATTTTAGGTTTGGTGTGCCCGAAATTGATTAAAGCTCCGCTTGAGCACATTGTGCCGAAAGTTCCTGTGGTTACAACATCCACACTTTTTGCCGCCTCTACGATACCCTTTTTATTAACGATATCTATCATCTCTTCGGCATTGACTATAACAGCCTCTTTGTTTTTTATTTTTTCGTTAATCTCTTCAATTGTTTTGTTAACCTTAAATTCATCCATTTTTGCTCCTCCTTATACCCGAATTGAGACATTATACTGCTACAAAAAGCTTGGATAGTCAACTAAAAAATAGAAAAATTGGAGATGTTTCTTGCTTATGCGGTTTAAAAGCAGGTTATTTTTTCCAGAATGTCGGTGTTAATATGACAAAAACGGTGTAGATTTCAAGCCTTCCCACAAGCATGGCAAAACTTAAAATCCACTTGACAACAGAAGGAAGAGCTGCGTAGTTATCAACAGGTCCCACGCTACCGAAACCCGGACCTATATTGCCCAGGGTTGCGGCTGATGCTGAAAGTGAGGTTATTATATCAACACCAAAAAGCGAGACGCTCAAAGCCACAATAAAAAAGATTGTTATGTACAAAAAGAAAAATCCCGAAATGGAATACACTATGTTTTTTCTTATAAGCTGTTTGTTTATCAATAGGGAGAAAACACCTTTTGAGTGTATGTGATGTTTAATTTCTATTATGGATTGCTTCAGCAGCGTGTATATTCTTATAACCTTTATACTCCCTCCGGTTGAGCCCGAACAACCGCCTATAAACATAAGTATAAACAGTACGGTTTGGGCAAAATGAGGCCATTTTTCATAATTAGCCGTAACAAAGCCTGTCGTTGTCATAATGGAAACAACCTGAAAAGCCCCGTACCTCAAAGCTTGGAAAAAGTTTGTGTATTGGTGCAGAATGCTTATGCTGACAAGAAGAGTGGCTATGATGACTATGAGAGTGTAAAATTTAAACTCATCGTCTTTTAAGCTTGAAAACTTACCTGTTAAAACCTTGAAGTGTATGGAGAAGTTTGCACCGGCAAGAAACATAAATATTATAATTACCCAATCTATGTATGCGGAGTGAAAATATGCAACGCTTGCGTTTTTGGTAGAAAAACCTCCCGTTGCCATTGTTCCGAATGTGTGGGTTAAGGCATCAAAGAGATTCATTCCGCCGCCAAGCAGAAGAACGGTTTCGACAACGCTCAAAAGAAAATAGACCAACCAGAGATATTTTGCCGTCTCTGCAATTCTCGGCGATATCTTTTCCATAGTGGGACCCGGACTTTCGGCTTTGATTAATTGTATGCCTCCCACGCCGAGCATAGGCAGGACTGCAACGCTTAAAACTATAATACCCATACCGCCCAACCAGTGGGTTAGAGAACGCCAAAAAAGTATGGATTTTGGCATAGCCTCTATGTTTGTGAGTATGGATGCACCCGTTGTGGTAAACCCAGACATTGTTTCAAAAAACGCATCGGTTAAGTCCATATGAACGCCGATAATATAAGGTAAACCCCCAAACAGTGCTATAATAATCCAGCTTAATGTAACAAGAAGAAATCCGTCTTTTCTTGACAGCTGTTTATTTTCTACTTTTATAAGTGTTGTACCGAGAAGACCTATCATAAATCCTATAATGGATGTTATTATAAATCCGAAATACGCATTATCGTGGTAGTATATGGAAAATATCAAAGGAAAAATCATAAAAACCGATATTATCATAACCAGTATGGAGAGAAACTTAATAATCAGTTTAAAATTCATCTATATCATTTTCTCTATGGAGGGTATATCCTCTTTTTTGGCAAATATTACAATCCTGTCGTTGCTCTTTAAAACAAAATTGCCGTTTGGAATCATATTTTCATTATTTCTGTTTATGGCTACTATAAGGCTGTTTTCAGGCAAATTTATATTCCTTATGGTTTTGTTTGTTAAATTAGACTTATCGGGTATGGAGAGCTCTATTGCCTCCGCATCTCCACCGAAAATCGAATACAAACCAACTATGTTACCCTTTCTGATAAACTTCAAAATACTGCTTACCGCCGATATTTTCGGTGAGATAACAGCATCTATGTCGAGTTTGCTTGCCATAGCTATGTAGTTGGGCTTATCTATCAAAGCAATCGAGCGTTTTGCTCCTATGTTTTTGGCATATAAGGCAGACAGAAGGTTGATTTCCTCATTATCCGTAACAGAGATTACAACATCAAAGTTTCCTATGTTTTCTTCTGAAAAAATTCCTGCATCACTTGCATCGCCTTGAATAATAACGGCGTGTTGGCACTCTTTGGATATCTCCTTACATTTTTCATAATCTTTTTCTATTATTTTTATATTTCTTCTTTTACCCCTTAATCCCTTCGCTGCCATTATACCTATTCTGCTGCCGCCGAAAATAGCTATGTCTTTAACCTTAATCTTTATTTTTCCTATGCTTTCGAGTATCTCTTCTATTACCTTTTTCTTTGCAACTATGTAAATATAATCACCTTCTTTGACTTTCGTAAAGCCGTTGGGTATGACGAGTTCTCCGTTTTCCCTTTTAATACCCGATATAACAAAATCTTTGTTAATTTGTTTTTTTATCTCTATTATTGTCTTGTTAAGCAGAACCGAATCGCTGCCAATATATATTCCTCTCATCTGAACATCAATATCTTCAAATATGATAACATCGCTTGAAGCTCCGAAGTTCACGGCGTTGATTATGCTTTTCGATGCTTCCGTTTCGGGGTTTATTATAAAGTCTATGCCTATATTGCCCGACAGATTAAAGGGTTTGATGTATTCTATGTTTCTCAAACGGGCTATCTTTTTTGGTATGTTGAATTTGCTGTTGGCTATCAGACAGGATATTATGTTTATCTCATCCGAATTTGTAACGGCGATAAACATATCGGCTTTATCACATCCGGCTTCCGTTAATATATCCACATTTGTAGCTTCGCCGTTAATAACGATGCAGTCCAGATTTTCAGATGCAAAAGAGCTTTTTTCTGCATCTTTTTCTATCAAAACTACGTTTTTCTTTTCTTCGCTAAGCTGTTTGGCTATATGGTATCCTACCTGTCCGGCTCCGGCAATGACTATGTGCATAAGCCCTATCCGTATTTTTCTCTATATTGTTTATATAACTCAACCTCATACTTTGAACCTATTATTAAAGGAACTCTTTGGTGTAAACCCGAAGGTTTTATGTCGAGTATTCTCTCTTTGCCGTTAGTTGCCGCCCCGTTTGCCTGTTCCACTATGAAAGCCATAGGGTTTGCTTCATAGAGAAGTCTCAGTTTGCCGTTTGTATTTTTGGAATCTTCCGTATATAAAAAGACGCCGCCTTTTATCATATTTCTGTGAAAATCGGCAACAAAAGAGCCAATCCAGCGTGCCGTATATTGTCTTTCGGGGTGGCTTTTTATGAAGTTAACATACTCCTTTATTCCCTGCTGCCATCTGTTATAGTTAGATTCGTTTATGCTGTATATCTTGCCGTATTCCGGTATGGTAATATTTTTATGAGACAGTATAAACTCACCCAAACTTTGGTCTAATGTGAAACCGTTTACGCCGTATCCTGCACTATATACAAACATAGTGCTTGAGCCGTAAATTACATATCCGGCGCACACAAGATTTTTACCCTGCTGAAGCAAGGATGAGACGCAATCGCCATTGTCAATTTTTTTGTATATGCCGAATATGGTTCCTATACTGACATTGACATCTATATTGCTTGAGCCGTCGAGAGGGTCAAAAACGACGACATAATCGCCTTTGTTTTTACTCTCAACCTCTATGGCGTCGTCATTTTCCTCGGAAGCCATAGCGCAAACGTATCCTGAAGATTCTAAAATATCTATTAACAACTCGTTTGAGTAGAGGTCAAGTTTTTGCTGTGTTTCTCCGTGTATATTGTGTGTTGAGGCTGCTCCGAGGATATTTACAAGCCCGGCTTTGTTAACCTGCCTTGAAATTATCTTTGAAGCAAATGCAATTTTTTCTAAAATCGGCGTAAAATCACCTTTGTCCGATATATATTTTGTTTTTTCAACAGTCATAAAAGTGCTTAAATTTATAAATGAATCTTTCATACAACCCTCCTTGATTTTTTTCAAGAATATCATTTTAAAGCCAATCTATCAATAAAAAATAAAAGGGAGTGCGGGTTTTGTCACGAGGGTTAATTTGAGAATAGAAATAAAGAAGAAGACAATACAGGGGGACAAAAACAAAGATGAGGAGCAGCTTCCGCCGCTTTCTGGTAGGAACCTTAATCCCACACTCGAGGCGTAGTTTAGTAAAAAGTTTTCAAAAGTCAAGTTTTTTTGTTAATTTTTTTCATTTTTTTTCATAACAATGGAAAAATAATACCCTAAACGATTGTAAACCTATAAAATATTATACCAAAACAACTTTTTACTGCTTTATGGCTGACATACCTTCCTTATGCTCAACATAAAACATTCTATATTCTAATATTGTTATCGCCCTTTACAACAGGTTCAACTTTTTCAGCCTTTTGTTTATTCTCTCCTGTATCACGTTGATAGTTTCTTCATCGAGATGTTTATACCTTCCCTGAAGCTTAAAATATTCCCTCACCGGTTTAAACTTTTCGGGCTTGTATGTAACTTTGATTTCCTGCTCACCTTCCTTCTCCATCATAACAAAAATGCCGGTTTCAACCGCCAACCTCATTGCACTAACAGAGTCTTTTGAGTCTATTCTCCAACCCGGAGGACAAGAACTTAAAAGATGTATAAATCTAAACCCCTTTGCATTTTTTGCCTTCTCAAACTTCGCATAAAAATCATCGGGAAATGCAATAGTTGTGGTCGCCACATAAGCCGGATTGTGCGAAGCTATAATATTGAACATATCCTTTTTCTCAAATATTAAGGGGTTACCGGTCGGCGTGGTTGTTGTCCAGGCACCCGGCGGTGTCGCCGAGCTTCTTTGAATGCCGGTATTCATATAAGCCTCATTATCGTAGCATACGTAGATTATATCCTCTCTTCTTTCTGCCGCTCCGCTAATTGCCTGAAGACCTATATCAAATGTTCCGCCGTCTCCAGCCCAACACACAACATTCTTTTTCGGCTCTCCTTTTTCTCTAAAAGCATTTTTTACGCCGGATGCAACGGCGGCGGCGGTTGCAAACGGAACGTGCATCAAAGGAACTTGAAGTGCCGTTGTCGGTAGTCCGCCGGCTATGATAGACCAGCAGGATGCCGGCATAACAATAACCGTTTCATCGCCGAGAACTTTAAGTGCATGGCGCATAGACAAACCGGCAGCACAGCCCGGACAGGCAAAATCGCCCTGGTTTAGATATTCCACATTTGCTATTTCTCTAAAATCCATATTAAGCTCCTTATTCTCTCCACAATATTTTAAATTTATCCAAATTATCCAAATTATTAGCCAAATCAACAATGTTTTCCACAAAGACCTCTTTTCCGCCGAGAGACAGAACATAGTCGTAAAGAACGGGCTTTTTATCTTCGTAATAAAACGCCTCTTTGATTTCCTGCGTTATCTGTCCCGATGAGCCGAAACTCACAGCTTTATTGAATACAACAACCTTCTTGTCGCCTTTTAAGGCTTCGACTATCTCTTTTTTTGGGAACGGCCTGAAGTAACGTATTTTCAGCAAGCCGGCTTTTACATTGTTTTTTCTCAAAGTATCTATTGCCACCTTTGTCGTTCCGACCAATGCCCCTGCCACAACAAACACTATCTCGGCATCGTCAAGCAGATAGGTATCAATAAGCCCGTATCTTCTTTTGAATATTTTCTCAAATCGTTTATGCGCTTCATCGATATAGTCAAACGAGCCCTCCATTGTTTCTTCTATGCTTTTTCTTAACAGGTAGAATATATCACCCTTTGCCGCAGCGCCAAAGCTCATAGGATTGTTCGTATCAAGAAAATACTCAGGTTTGTAGGGAGGTAGAAATTCATCCGCCTCATCTTGTGAGGGAATCAAAACCTCTTCCAATGTGTGGGAGAGAATAAACCCGTCAATCATAACCATAAAAGGCAGTTGTATCTTTTCGGCTATGTAAAAAGCCTGTAAAATTGTATCCAAAGCCTCCTGAGCCGTTTCACAATAAACCTGCAGCCAGCCCAAATCCCTCTGTGTCATACTGTCTGTCTGGTCAGTCCATATATTCCAGGGCGAACCTATTGCTCTGTTTGCATTTACAAGAACAACCGGCAGTCTTGCTCCGACTATCCAGTGTAAAACCTCATGCATAAGCGCAAGTCCGTGAGAGCTTGTGGCTGTAAAGGTTCTCACTCCTGCCTGAGAAGCTCCCATAGCGGCAGCGGCAGCGGAAAGCTCCGATTCCACCCTTATAAATGTTGCATCAAGCTCCCCGTTTGCCGTCATCTCGGACAATACCTCGATTATATGTGTCTGCGGCGTTATCGGGTATGCCGGTATTATTTTAGGTCTTGCAAGCTTAACACCTTCGGCAATAGCTTCGCTTCCAAGTAACATATCTTTCTGCATTATTTATCCTCCACCATATCTATTACTCCACGCGGGCACTCGGCAGAACACAAGCCGCACCCTTTGCAGTATGTATAATCAAAATCAACACCGTCTTTAACGTTTATGCACACATCAGGGCAGAAAAACCAGCACGTTTTGCACTCATTGCAGACACCGCAGCTGAAACATCTCTTTGCTTCGTTTAAAATTTTGTCCAGGGCAGGTTTTAAAGCCACCTCTTTAAAGCCCTTTATTCTCTCTTTTGCAGGCAGTTTATCTGTCTTTAAGGGCGGCTGTTTGTCAAAATAAAACAGGTTTATCTTTTTAAAATCGACAACCTTGTAGCTGTCAAAATCCCTTTTGCTTCTTAAAAAATTGTCCTGTTCATTCATAAAATAGAAGGGCTTATTTTCCAAGTGAGCTATTATTTTATAGGCGTTTGTTTTGCCTGATGCTATTGCTTCTATTACGGTTTTTGCACCGTGCTCATAATCTCCGCCAAGGAAGATTTTATCGTCTTTTTCTATCTCGAACTCTTTTGCCTGACCCGTCGCAATGACTAGCCTGTCAACCTCGATGTTTTCGGTTTCACCGGTAAGCTGCACTTCTTTGTTTACGATTTTATCAACCTTTCCCAGTGTTAAATTCAGTTTTTTTGCTTTTACTATCTTTATAACCACACTCTTTTCCGTTATCTTCAAACCCTCTTCAAGACCTTCGGCTTTCTCTTCCTCAAAAGAGGGAGCTTCCTGCAGGGTTCTTCTGTATATGATTTCAACCTCGTTACCAAGCCTCAAAATAGTTCTTGCAACATCGAATGCGACATTGCCTCCGCCAATAACAGCTATCTTCTCTCCTTTGAGTTTTTGAGCAAAACTTTGATTCGTATTAAGTTTTTTCAGAAGCTCGTATCCAGAAAACACATTTTCGTTATCCAATTCGATATTGTCGGGAATCCTGTCTTTTGAAAGTCCTCCTGCGAAAAATACCGCATCGTAACTGTTTTTAAGCTCCTGAAGTCTGTCGAAAGTTACCGTTTCGTTTAATTTTACTTCTATATTGCCCATTTCTATAATGTTGTTTATCTCTTTTTGGGCAATCTCTCTGGGGAGTCTGTATGACGGAATACCGTAAATCAAGAGACCGCCGAGAAAGTTTTCCTTCTCATATATTGTAACCCTGTAGCCGTTTTTTGCCAAAAAGTATGCGCACGACAAACCCGCAGGTCCGCCTCCAATGACGGCAACCCGTTTGTTAGTTTTTAGCTGTGCCTTTTCGTAAGGAATGTCGAGTGCATAATCACCTACAAATTTTTCGATTTCTCTTATTTCTACGGAGCCGTCATACTCCTTTCTGTTGCATTTTTCCTGACAAAAATGAGGACATACCCTACCGCATACTGCCGGAAACGGGTTTTCATCCCTTAAAATATTTGCAGCCGTTTTGATGTCGTTTTTTAAAAGATGGAATATATATTTGGGTATGTTTGTATTTGCCGGGCATCCGACACTGCACGGAGAAATTTTCTCTTCAAAATTCGGTTTGGAAAATCTCCAGGAGCCCGTAAGATTAACCTCTGTTGTTGTTATTGAGATGGGAAATTTTTTTATATCCTCTTCCGATATTACATTGTTATATTCGACACTTTCCATTAACTGCCTCCTGATTTAAGCTAAATCGTATGCTTCAACCAAAGCATCGATATTTTCTTCAACCTTTACCGGCACAAACTTGGGGGCTGCTTTTTTTAGAGATTCTATCGAGACCGAAGAGCTCAATTTGGCAAAGATACCGAGAATCGGCAGGTTTATTATCGGCATTATCGGGCTGCCAAGTTTGTGTTTAAGCGCTATTTCATTAACATTGATTGTTTTGATGCTGCATTTTTCCTCAAATGAGTAGTAACTTGCAGGTTTATCGGAGTTAATTATAACAAGCCCGTTTTCCTTTATGCCTGATGTTACATCAACGGTTTCAGCCAATTTACCTGCCATAACAATAACATAGTCGGGGTTGGCTATGGGGCTTCTGACGTTAATAAACTTATCGTCGGCTCTGACAAAAGCAGCAACAGGAGCACCCCTTCTTTCTGCGCCGAATGTCGGAAAAGCCTGAGATGATTTTCCGTCCAGAAAATATGCATAAGCAAGTATTTTTGAGGCTATGACGGCGCCTTGACCGCCTCGTCCGTGAAATCTTATCTCTATCACTTTTATATCCTTTCTATTCTTTTTGAAAAACTACGGCAACGGTTTTAGCAGGTTTATCCCCCAAAGCCCTAAACCCGTGAGCAACACTCGAATCGAAATAGAGAGCATCGCCTTCGGACAGCGCTATCGGGTCCTGGATGTCGGTTATCATCTCGATTTCTCCTTCCAATACAAGGTGAAATTCCTCTCCCTTATGGTTAAACATAATGACATCATCTCTTTCTCTCGGCTCAAACGTAACGATAAAGGGCTCAACATGTTTGTGCGTTTTTTTGTGGGCAAGCAGCTCGTAGGTATAGCCGACATTTATGTTGCCCTTGACGTTTCTTCTTCCCGATACTATCCTTTCGTCTTTTCTTACAACGGTGATTTTTTGGTCTGCGTCCTCTTTTAAGAAAAAGTATGCAACCTCCACTTTCAGGGCGTTTGCTATTTTCATCAGTGTTGAAATCGGCGGTGATACCTGCTCGTTTTCAATTTGAGATATGAGCCCCTTTGACAATCCGGTTTTTTCGCTTAAATCCTGGATTGTTAAGTTCTCTTTCTGCCTTAAATTTCTGATTTTTCCACCTAAACCCAACTCCTTCAACTCTTTTTTTACTCTCTCAGGCATACTCAAACTCCTTTTCACTCCTTATTTTTATTAAAGATAGGATAAATTTTTAGTTTTGTCAAATAAATTTTTAGTGTTATTAATCTTTTATAATAATTGCCCTTCAACCGGAAAAGCAGGAAGATTGTTTGGCAAGCCCAGGCTAAAGAAAATAAAATCAATTTTTTTTGTTTCTTTAAACGCCGGGCTGTTTGAGCTTTTATATAAATAAAGGCTATAAAATTATGTTTTCACCTCTTAAATATGTTGTTCCTATAATAATTTGCTTGATATTTCTTAATCTATGGAGTTGGTTTTCTCCAAATCTGTCGAGATTTACAGCACCTTCCATACATAGTAAGTTATCAGTTTCGCCGTTCATTTTTAACACCTTAACATCGTCATAAGCGGATAAAATCCCTTCGCGCGCTACATTAACGGATTTAATATTTTTGTATGGTTCGGAATAAATCCTGCCTTCTTTGGTTTTGCATACAAATTCTTTGCCCTTTATTATTCCGTTTATATATTCACCCGTTCTTGTAATCACTGCATCCCAAGTAGAAAGTTTCTCAAGTCCGTCAATTATCCATTTCGAATGTGAGTTTGTAAATTTTTCATTTCGATAATACTCAACAACTTGCGGTATCTCTGAAATATAGACCATACCGTCTTTAATTGAATGTATTGCCGAGATATCGGATTCCTCGTCTGAAAAACCTACAATCGGTATAATGTAAACATGTGCAAATCTGCTGTCAAATTTAGACAGATACCGTTTCAGGTTGTAGATAAAATACCTTGTCTTCTTGAGTGGGTTTGGAAATTCTTTGTAAAACGTATCCTCTTTATAATTTCCCTCTTTTTCTTTAATTATCCTCGAATCGTCATATCCGTCAAAAACCTTTTCTTCCGATTCATAACTCCAAAATAGAAATTTCTTTTTTACTTTTTTGGTTTTGTATTTTGCAGGAAAATATATTTTGCCTTTATATCTTTTTATCTCAACACAAAATATAGCACCCTCTGCATAGATTATCGCATCAATTTCCAGAAACCTCTCTTTCGTAGGATGAGGAATAATTCTATTAAAGAAAACATACCAATTGTTTTGTAAGATAGTGTTTTGAGCATATTTTTCGCCGTAAGCTCCATATTCGGATGTCTCGTCCAATTCATAATTATATAATGTCTCAAACACTCTTTTTAATCGTTGACTCACACTCATAATTGCATTACCACTCCCTCTACGTATTTTGATTTTCTACTCATAAAATTAATATTTTTTATATTAAGCACTCTCTATGTCCAGCTAATTTATGTTGTTTTAGGTAGGGTTATCGTAAACTCCGCTCCTTCTTTTGTGTTTTTCACATCTATCGTACCCTTTAGATGCCCCTCCACGATAATTTTACTCATATAAAGACCCAATCCTGTACCGCTTTCACTGCTTTTTGTGCTGAAATAGGGCTTAAAAATCTTACGCATCAATTCTTCTTTTATTCCGCCGGCATTATCGCGCACAACTATAAAAATACTATCTTTTTCTTCGTATGAAATTATTTTAATGTAAGGTTCTTTCACATAATTTTCCAAAAGAGCGTCTCTTGCATTGTTTATGAGATTTAAAATAACGTGTTTCAATTCGTTTGCGTACGTGAATATATAGCCCTTATAACGCAAATCCAACTCTATTTTAATGTTCTTCGATTCTATATGCTCACCTGATATTTTTAAGGTGTCGTTAATAAGCTCTTCTACGGTTACTTTATCTTTCTGTTTATCCGGTCTGAAAAAGTTTCTGAAATCATCTATTGTGGCGCTTAGATGTTTGACATATTCCGATATATTATTCAACTTTTCTTTTAAGAGCTCGTTATCCAAACCGCCAAGCTCTAACTTTAAAAGAAGGGTGTTTATGTTTGCAGAAATTGTATTTAGGGGTTGTCTCCACTGATGAGCTATCATACTTAACATCTCGCCCATAGACGCAAGTTTAGATTGCTGCATCATAATCGTATCTTTTTGCCTGTTTTTTTCTATCTCTTCCGCAATTCTCTTTTCGAGGGTTCTGTTTAACTCGTTGAGCTGTTTTTGCAGTTGTTTTAGTTTGGTTATGTCAACGGCAGAACCGACACGAACCTTTTCAGTGTTAATTGTTATGTAATCGCCTTTTGCCAAAGCATAAACTATTGAGCCGTCCTTTCTTACAAATTCAACCTCATATACATCCGTATGCTCTTCTTTCATCTTTTCAGAAACAATTTGTTTGTATTTATCCGAAAATAGCTCCAGGATATTTTTGCCAATCAACTCCTCTTTGTTGTAACCCAACATTTCGCAAGCCACATCGTTTGCATCGATACAAACGCCGTTTTTATAGATTATAACAGTCTGAATTGTAGAGTTTATAAGAATCTCAAAGTTGTTTAGCGACTCTTCCAATCTATCCTTTACAGCACGCAGTTTTTTGTTTGTTTGCTGCACAAGGTAGATAATAACAGACAAGACAAGCAATACAACACTAACGACAATTAAAATTTCAACTATTAGTGAATTATACTCCTCAACCGTGTTGCTGTTTATCTGTTGAACATATATTTTATCTATGGTGTTTTTTGATATTCTGCTTAAACCCTTGTTAAGCACATCGACAAGCAGCGGCATATCATTTCTGACGGCAATTCTCAAATCATAGCCGATTCCGGAATCCCCGATAATAACTATATCTTTAAGGTTGTATTTTCTTATGTAGTAGTCGGCTACCGGCAGTGTTGCAACGGTATAGTAAGCTTTTCCGTCTTGCACATATTCAAAAGACTGTTTGTAGCTGTCTGTCTCTATGATTTTAATATTGGGATACATTCTTTTCAGTTTGCTTATCAAACCGGACCCGCGCTTTCTTGCCATAGGCTTGTCAAGCAGAGACTCTATGCCGTTTACGAAATGTTTATTGTTTTTTGCAAATATAAACAGCTCGTAATGCATATATGGCTTGGTAAACAGTGCATAGGCTTCCCTTTTTTTCGTTTCTACGGCAGAGGGCAAAATGTCGCATTTTTTCTTTTTTAAGTATTCTTGAGATTGACTCCAGCTGTTTGTAGGTACTCTGACAAATTTTAAGCCTGTGATTTTGTGAAGTTTTTTTAAAACACCTATGGAAATCCCGGTGGCTTTTCCGTTTTGAAGATATTCTATCGGTACCCAGTCCGGGTTTGTACATATTTTTACTATTCTGTGTTTTGCTATGAAATCAATATCACGTTTTGTGAAAAAGCTCTCCATAGAAGGTTTGTATAGAAAGTCGTTTAAATTTATATCATATCTTTTGATGCCCATTATGTCTTCAAAATCCCAGATGATTTTTGAAACAACATTTTTATCTATGAAACCTATCGGAAAAACGTTCGGCATCATTATATTCTCCACTGCATTTGCCTCAAACATCAACGCATCAAGGCTTTTTGCCTGTGAATAGGAGTTATAAATTATTTTTGCTATCTCTTTTTTGTGTGAGAGTGCGTATTTCCAACCGCGTATGGTTGCTTCAACAAAGTGTTTAACGATAAGAGGGTGCTGCTCAAGCTCTTTTTTTGAGGTAAACAGATTGTCCGCATAGGTGAATATTCCGTAGTTTGCAGGGTCAATGATGTTGTATTTTATGTGCAGTTTGTCGAGTTTATAGGGTTGATTTGTCAGGTATATGGCGACAGCATCAACTTTGCCTTCTATAAAAGGTTTTAATGAGTATGTACCTTTGCTTAAAATAATATCTTTTAGTTTGATGTTAAATTTTTTCAAAAGAAGTCCGAGGCTTGTAAACTTAAATTCGTTTTCAGCAGCCATTATTTTTTTGTTTTTTAACTCAAGCGGTGTGACGATTGAGGGTTTTGCAGCAAGAACAAGGGGCGAGCGCTTAAAAAAGTTTGCAAGCAGAACGATGGGTTTATTTAAAATCATAGATGCAAATATATCGCCGTCTGTGATGCCGAAGTCGGCTTTGCCGTTAATAACGTCGTTTAATACGCTTGTGCCGTTGTACTCTCTGACTTCAACATCCAGCCCGACATCCTTATAAAACCCCTTTTCTTTGGCGGCAATGTATCCCGCAAATTCAAATTGATATTTCCAGTTTAACTGCAAAACAACCTTTGTGGCTGCCGTTGCATTAAAGGATAACAGGAGGATTACCAAAGAACTTAAAATTATTTTTTTAAAGCTCATCTGGCAAAACATCCGGCTTTCCTATAAAATAACCTTGAGAGTAATCAATTCCAAGTGCTTTGACTATTTCAAAAATCGTTTCATTTGCAACAAACTCTGCAACAGTTTTGTAGCCCTGTTTGTCTGCGAAATTTTTTATGGTCTCAACAATATTCAAACTGTTTTTATCGCCTGCTATGTTTTTGATTAAACTGGCATCTATTTTGAGATAGTCCGGCTCATATTCCATTAACCGAACAAAATTTGAATAACCGCTTCCAAAATCATCTATTGCTATTTTGACACCGAGCGATTTAAGTTCTCTGATAAAAGCCCTTACGATATTTTGATTGTGAATACCCTCATCCTCCAACAGCTCAACAACAAGATAGTTTCCCGCAGGGGAGTTTTCTTTAATCTCGTTTAGAACAAACTCCCTTATGTCTTTGTCTTCTATATCAACGGCTGACAGATTTAAGGCTATCTCTTTTTTTACCTTTTTTATAGCCTCTATCGTGTTTTTTGTGACTATTTTTGTTATTTGCTTGTAGTACTTTCCAATCTTTGCAACATTCAAAAAGGTTGCCGGAGGAAGTATGTTTCCGTTTTTATCTATTATTCTCACAAGCGATTCGAACTTTTCTACTCTGTTTGTTGCATTATTATATATCGGTTGGAAGTGAGAAATAACCCTTTTGTCAACAATGGCATCTTTGATTACTTTTAGTGTTTCGATATTTTTCTTTGCGGTTTCTTGTATTTTTTGAACCATTCCGTCCGCCATAACAATATCGAGCTTTTCTTTTACGGCTTTTTTTAAGCCCATTTTGGCATTTTCTATTATATGGTCTTTCTCGGTTGCAAAACTTATAACAATCTCTATATCATACTCATATCCGTCAAATTCTATAACGGTTTTTCTGATATTGTCCTGAAACTTTTTTATATCCGAAAGAAAGTCGTTAAAGTTTTTCTCTTTATTATATTCCCGCACAAAGGCAAACTCTCCGTTGCCTAAGTTGTAGCGGTTATCAAATACGCAGCCTTTGGGAAACAAGCCTACGGCTTTATCCATAAACTTCTGCTCAATCTTTTCTATGGTTTTAACGTCGTAGAGGTTTTCAAGGTCTTCGTAATCCTCAATCTTGCACATAAGCAGCAGAGGTTTTTTTAATTCGCTGATTTTATCCTGAAGCAGTTTTTTCGGATTCATAACGTCGGTTATATTATGCCTTACGGCTATGTACTCCTCTATTTCACCTTTTCCGTTAAGTATAGGAGCAACGGTCGCCTTCATATAGACCGCATTCCCATCTTTTGTTTTATTCTTAACGACGCCCTGCCATATTTTTTTGCTTTTAATAGTGTCCCAGAGGTTTTTAAACGCCTCTTTGGGCATATCGGGATGTCTAACTATATTGTGCGGTTTTCCTATTAACTCCTCTTTTGAGTACCCGCTTGTTTTACAAAAGGCTTCGTTTGCATATGTGATAACGCCTTGTAGGTCTGTTTTTGTGACGGTTGCGCTCTCATCTATAATTTTCTTGTACTGCTCAAGCAGCACTAAGGCGTTATCTCTTTCCTGCCTTAACTTGACCTTTTCCATAACCCTATATACAGTTTCAAGCAACTGGTCTATATCGATGGGCTTTAAAATATATCCGTAAACGCCTATTTTGATACTCTCAACAAGATATTCAAAATCGTTAAATGCGGTTATAACAATAATAGGGATACGCTTGTCTATCTTTTTAATCTCTTTTATCATTTCAAGCCCGTTCATAATCGGCATATTGATATCCGTAATAATTATATCAAACTTCTCGCTCTTGAACTTTTCAAGTCCCTCTTTGCCGTTTGCTGCAACCTCTACGGTGTTAAAAAGTTGTTTAAGCAAATTTAGCGTCTCTGTTCTGACTTCCTCATTGTCTTCAACGTACAATACTTTGATTTCTATAGATTTTTTCAGTTCTATTACCTTATCCAGCAAAGCCCTGTTCATATCTCAAAAATATACTAATTGCCATACTTTGTCAATATGATAATACTTTTACTGATAAGGAAAGTTTAAATTTTTTCTCAAGAAATCAAACGATACTCTTTACTTTTATTGTTAAAAATATATAGTTATGTGGCTTTGATAATACTACCAATAGAGGTGAGCAGTGCAAAAAACATTGCTGTTAAAAGGTTTTATATACTCCGTCATATCGGCTGCATCCTTTGCAAGTTTGGTTATATTCATAAAATTGGGATACAACAGCGGATTGAGCACAAAAGAGATGCTTGTATATCGTTTTGCAACCGGTTCTTTCTTTATGTTTCTGTTTCTGTTCATTTACAAAAGAGGAAGTCTCAAGCCGAGCCTCGGAGTGCTGCAGAAGGCTTTCATAACGGGCGGTTTGCTCTACACCGTTCAATCCTTCTGTTTTTTCAGCTCCGTTAAATATGTTGCCCCGTCGGTTACTGAGCTGCTTTTATATCTATACCCGGCATTTGTTACGTTCCTTGCCGCTTTGGTTTATAAAGAGAAGATAACAGCCTTTAAGGTGCTCTATATAGCTGTTATAATAGCCGGATTTTTGTTTATATTTAAGGATGCTCTTTATTCGAAACTCAAGATAACCGGTGTAATGTTCGGTCTTTCCGCTATGATAATATACAGCCTGTACCTGATAGTCGTTCAAAATTTCCTTAAAAAAGAGGAGTCTTTCTCTTTAACGTTTTACACTATAGTGTTTGCCGCCGTTTCGTTCGGGGTCGTTTTCGGAATTCCCAAAAACCTGCCGAATAAAAACCAGGTATATATCATTTTGGCTTTGGGTTTTATAACAACGGTTGTGGCTATCGGATTTCTCTTTACAGCCATAAACGTCATCGGTTCGTCACTTGCAAGTGTTTTTTCGTCTTTCGAGCCGGTGATAACAATTATTTTGAGCTTTTTTATTTTAGGTATGGGTATGAATAAATATCAGATAATCGGTGCCGTTTTGATACTTGCAGGTGTGTTTACGGCAAATATATACCATCTTATAACAGGTGAGAATCAATGAAAATAAAGCAGGAACATATAGCCGATTTATTGCTCTTTTCGGTTACCATCTTTTGGGGGAGCACCTTTATAATCGTTAAAAAATCCATAGAAATTATGCCTACGTTTGCCTTTCTTTCTTTACGTTTTTGGCTTGCAAGTATCATACTAATCGTTCTTTTTTTTGCCAAATTAAAGAAACTCGATGTCAATATTGTAAGAGACGGAGCTCTGCTCGGAGTTATGCTGTTTTTGTCCTATGCTTTCCAAACGGTTGCACTTGAATACTCAAAAGCGAGCGTTGTCGGTTTTTTAACGGGCTTAAATGTTGTCATAGTTCCTGTTCTGTCGGCTCTGATTATAAAAAAACCGCCGAGAATATATTCGCAAATAGGTGTTTTTTTAGCTTTGATAGGTGTTTTTATGATGTCTTTAAAAGGCGAAGGGCTGTATTTGTCTTTCGGGGACATATTGGCGATTATTTGTGCATTTTTTGTATCTGTTCATATACTTATGACAGACAGATTTTCAAGAAAATACGATACATATCTTTTGACAACCGTTGAAATTACGGTGCTGGCAATTTTGTCAACAATAACATCGTTAATTAAAGAGCCGTATCTTATACCTGACCATTTCAACAACTACCTAATCGCTTCGTTGATTATAACCTCGATTTTTGCTACGGTTTATGCTTTTGTAATTCAAACAACTATGCAGCAATACACAACACCCACAAAAACAGCCTTGATATTCACTATGGAACCGGTTATGTCGGCTGTTTTCGGTTATGCTTTGGGAGGTGAAGTTTTAACAATGACAGGCTATATAGGTTCTTTTATAATCTTCATAGGCTTAATAGTGGCGGAGCTTGGGGATGAGATATTTAAAAAATTTAGCAGGGGGAAAATATGAAAAAGATAGAAGATACAAACAAAAAACTTTTCGGAGAATATGCAATAGCGGCAAGCGGATTTGACAAAAATGAACAACAAAGGCTCATAGAGGTTTCAGAAAAAATTTTTTCTTCTCTAAAAGTCGTTTTTGTTGATTTAAATCTTGAGCAGAAAACACTTTCCGAGGTATTCTCTATGAAGCACAGGTATGGTTTTTTGCAGAGTTTAAGTCAAAAAAAGGCGGTAATAATGAGCGGATTTTTGGAAAAAGATATAGTTTCGTTTATGAAAACAATGAGAGAATACGGAATTTCTCCTCAACTGTGGGCTGTTTTGACACCCACATCCGTCAACTGGAAATTTAAGGATTTGGTCAAAGAGCTGGAAGAAGAGGCAAAGCAGATAAGCGAAATGCAAAAAAAGCGCAAAAAATAGAGACTTGTTTTTATACAACTACTCTTAAAAATCATTCCAAAACCGCACAATAGTTCACAAACGGTTCATTTTGAAAGGTATACTATTGTTAGGTTTTTTATTTGAAACCTTCTAAAAGTTGCCCATAAACACTTTTTAGGTGAGTGCCCGGCGCCCTTAGGTACTCACCTTGCTTTAAAAAATATCAAAAAGTTAAATACAAATCAATTTATTTATTTGCCTTGGGTTATTGTTATCACTATACTAAAATCGGAGGAAGGAATGAAAAGAAAGATTTGTATTGTTGAGGATGATATAGAGCTGAATCAAACGCTGGCGCAGTTTTTAACAATGTCGGGCTTCGAGGTTGTGTCGGTGTTTGATGCAGAAGAGGCAGTAGAGAAAATTTATGAAGGCGGCTTTGATATTATTCTGCTTGATGTGAAACTTCCCAAATTTAATGGTTTTGAAGTAGCCGGAAAGGTAAGAAAATATACTAAAAGTCCTATAATTTTTATAACCTCTTTGGACAGCGAAAAAGACGTTGAGAAGGGATTTTTAAGCGGAGGGGACGACTACATAAGAAAGCCTTTTTCTTTGAAAGAGCTGGATTTAAGGATAAAGGCTATATTTAAGAGAATCTACGGCAGTGCAGAAGAGCTTGATTTGGGAGACGGGCTCAGGTTTGATGTTGTAAGTCTTGAGTTATATAAAAATAAAAAAAAGATTCATTTAAAAAGAAAAGAGGCAAAATTGCTGAAACTGTTTTTGGAAAACAGCAACAGAGTTTTGGAAAAACGAGAGATTCTCGATGCTATTTACGAGTATGAAGAACTGCCGAATGAAAATTCTTTAAGGACGTTTGTGAAAACACTAAGAAACATTATCGGTAAGGAGAAAATAGAGACAATCAAGGATGTAGGATATAAATATGTTGGCTGAAAAACGCTCTTTAAAAAGATTTCTTGCAATATATCTGATTTCAACCTTTTTTTTGATTGGTGTCGGTGAATATATGTATTACGTATCGGTGAGAAATAACATAATTAAAGAAGAGAAGGCATATATGGAGAGGCAGTTAAAGGATTTTTTATCCAAAAACAACAAGCCTGATATTCTTAAATTGAGAGACTTAAGGAAATTAAAGGGAATGAAGGTTGATGTATCGATATATAAAAACAATGTTTATATGTTCGGCACGATGAAGCCGAGAATGATTTACTACAACAGAGAGTTTTGGGTTGAAAACAATCGGGTCTATTTTTTATTTATCATCCCGGAGCTGTGGGGGAAAATTTATATACTAACATCAAAGGAATTGGATAAAACAGCTATTAATTCGTTAAAAAACAGGTTGATACTGTTTAATATCTTTGTTGTGATTTTTGTTTCCGCTATGGCTTTTGTACTTGGTAAAATATTTTTGCGCCCTATGAGGGAGGCAATAAACAGCTTGAACGAATTCATAAGGGATGCCACGCACGAAATGAATACGCCCATAAGCGTTATTTTAATGAATATCGAAATGCTTGAAATGAAAGATATAACCAATGAAGAATTAAAAAGAATAAAACTCTCTGCAAATAGGTTGCATAAAATTTTTCAAGACTTGAGTTTTGTGCGGTTTAATCATAAACAAAAACGGAATATTCAAAAGACAGAGTTAAGCAGACTCGTTAAAGACAGACTGGAGCTTTTTAAAACGCATATAGAAAAAAAGGATATAAAGCTCGATTTAAACTTGGAAAAAACATATGTAAATGCAGATAAAGAGGATATAGTAAGAATAATTGACAACCTCATTTCAAATGCCGTTAAATACTCTCCGCCCTATTGTGTTGTTGAAATCAAGCTGAACAATTCTTTTTCGGTTAAAAACATAGGAAAAATAAAAGACACTGATAAGGTGATTGAGAAATTTGTCAGGGAAAATAACAGTGAAGGCGGCTTCGGAATCGGGCTTTACGTGGTTAAAAAAATATGCGATTTCTATTCATTTAAACTAAGTGTGAAATCTATAGGAAATCAAGTTCTGGTTTCGGTGCGTTTTAGCTGACAAGACAGCAGCATTATTCATTTAACCTAAATCTGATAGTGACATCTATGTCTATATCCTCGGGAGGCTTGGGAAAATCGGCACTTGCCGTTTGAACTATTTTGACAGCAGCCTGTTTTAAAAATCGTTTGTTTGTGACAGCTTTTATTATTTTTACTTTTCCGTCTTTTGTCAGTTTAAATTCCACTTTTACGTCTCCCTCTATATCGAGCATTCTTGCCTTTCTCGGATAAAATTTTGCATCGTTTATAGCCTTTAAGATTCTTGAAAAGTTTATTTTCAGATATTTTGTCTTTGCGGTTTCAACTGTTTGCGGCTGTTTAGTGTTCGATTGATGATAAACAGGCTTTTCGATAACAGGTTTTTTTACAGGCTGTGGTTTGCTTATCTGTTTGGGTTCGGATTTAACTATCGGTTTTATGTGGGGTTTGCGAATAATTTTGTGTTTTATTATATGTTTCGGTTTGTGCTTCGTTGTATGTTTCGGCTTTGGTTTTTTTACAGGTTTAGGTTTAACAATAGGTTTGGGCTTTGGCTTCGGTTTAGGTTGCGCTATAGGCTTCGGTTTCACCTTTATCTGTTTTTTGGGTTCAATTTTTTTGTGTTTAATAACAGGCGGTTTTTTAATCTTAGGCTTTTGTATTTTAATTGTTTTTAGAAGTATAACGGTTTTATTGGCAGCTTTCAGAGGCATTTTGTTGATGGTGAAAATAATAATGCCAAATAAAAACAGATGTACTGTTATTGAAAGTATAAAGGCTGCAGCGCCGCGTTTTTTATGCAACACCTTACTTTTTGGTTACTATGGAGACATTTTTGAATCCAAGATTTTGGAAAACCTCCATAGCGCTTATAAAAGATTGAAATTTGGAGTTTTTGTCGCATCTCAAAGTTATGTTAGTTTTTCTCGAAATATTGTCGAGAGCTTCATAAAGCTGCTCTTTTGTAACCGTTTTTTTACCGAGATACATTGTTCCGTCTTTTTGAATACTTACGACGAGTGATTTTGTTTGGGGTTGATGTTTTACTTCTGCTTGCGGCAGATTCAACGGTATTATGCCTTTGGCAATAAAGGTTGATGTTGTCAGCACAATAGCCAAAAGCACCAGCATAATATCTATGAAAGGAACAACGTTTATGTAATCAAACTTTCTCATCATAACGAGCCAAGATAGTCTCTGTTTTTCTCAACAATGCATTATAAAAAAACATAGAAAATATTGCAACCACCAACCCGGCAGCGGTGGATTTCAAAGCCAAAGCCAAAGCGCTCGTGATTTTACCGGCGTTTAAACCCGATGAGCTAATGGATGCAAAGGTTATCATTATCGAGATTACAGTGCCAAGCAGCCCGATATACGGAGCATTTGAGGCAATGGAACCCAGAGTCGTTAAATTTTTTGTCAAATCTATTTCGAGCATCTTCCTGCTTTTATATTTTTTTTCGTTAATCTTTCCGTAAAACATCACTCTTTCAAAAAAGATTGTCAGAGAAATTACACTCAACAAAACCAAAAAGCCAAGAATTCCGTAATCCACAAAACTTTTCAAAAGATTCAAATTCATAATTTACACCTTTATAAAATACCCGCTATACGAATAAATCGCATAGCGAGTGAATTTGGAAAAAGTTAAAAGACAAACGATAAATTTGCATATATATATCTGCCCGGTTCGTTTAGAAGCATCACTTCGCCTGTGGAGCCCGACACCAAAGTTAAATCTTTGTATGTGTTTGATACTGCGTAATTTTTGTCAAATATATTATCCACACCGACAGTAAGGTTAAATTTGTTTAATATGTTTTTGCCTGTCAATTTGCAATTGACAACAGCCCATCCTGGTATTGCCTGTTCACCGTTATCCGAATCGTATTTACTCCATCTTCCCGCTGCAACCAGTTCGGTTTTGAAAGAAAGAGAACGGTAGTCGTAATTTGCAGCTATATTTGTTTTAATGGGAGGAATGGACGGCAAATCTTTATCCGTTTCTCCTGCCAACGGAGAGTCTTTTTTCCCTCTTTGATAGGATACTCCTCCGTTGAAATAGAAATTGTCGGTTACAAAGTAGGTGCCGCTCAACTCATACCCGTATATTTTAGCATTGACGTTTTGATACTGTTCTTCTTTTGCGTTATACACTATGTAGTCTCTTAATAAGCTGTAAAATACTTTTACTTTAAACATAGCATTTGAGAAATGTCCCTCTATGCCTGTATCAGCTTCGTAATTTTTAACCTCTTTGATATTAGGGTTGCCTACAAGTTTACCATCTGTTGTTGCTGTTAAATCCTTTAATCTGTAGTGAGATTCTTTGGCATCGGGCACCCTGATTGATTTTCCTGCACCGACGAAATATTTTAGAGACGGCGTAATGTTATAATAGGTAAAAACATAACCGCTGATATCGTTGTATGTTTCACTCGGGTCGCTGTTATTTGTTGTAATTTTAGTATGGTCGTATCTTGCGCCTGCTTCAAGCTCGAATTTGCCGAACTTTCTTTTGCCTTTGGTGAAAAAACCGAAGTTAACGGTGTTTACATCAGGCATAGAATCATTTAATCCGATATGTGCAAAATAGTATCTCTTCCAGTATCTTCCGTCCCAGTTTCTTTTGCTTACATCAGCTCCGTAAGCAAGCGTGGTTTGTCCTATATGAAACCTGTTTTGAGCCTTAAATCCGAATATTCTTGAATCTATTATATGGGCTATGGTTCCGTTTTTTCCCAGACTCATTTTCCTGTATTCGTTAGTCATTATGTGGTGAACATATGAATAGTAGTATTCAAATTTAAGTTTATCGGAATATTTGCCGAGGTTTTTGAACGTATAGTGTATGTTGTACAAGTTGGAGTTATCCTTTATGGCATCCATAGGCGTTGAGGGGTAAAGAATGTTGCTGCTTCTGTTGAAGGTCGTGCTGAATCCCAACTCCTGATTATTTGTTACATCAACATATACCTTACCGAGCAGGGATTTTTTCAGATAGGCTTTTCTGCCAAGCTCGCTATTTAAATACTGCGTTCCTTTGATTTTCGGGTTTTTCGAGTGCTCAGTTGCAAGTTTCAGTTGCTGCGCCATGGTATCGCCGTTTCCGTCTTTGTACTGGTCACTGTTTTCTACGGAACCGCCAAGAAGAATTCTTACGGCTTTAGCTCCGCCGCTTGCAAAAGCGGAAGCCTTTCTGTAAT
>JALVUQ010000088.1 GCA_027035575.1 Desulfurellales bacterium
TTTCTCAACACCCACCATCCCAAAAGACTGTTCTTCGAGAAGGAGGAGCTCAAAGTCGCCTCCTTCCCCGGAGCGGAGGATATCGCTTGGTATCCCAGGGATAAAGAATGTGATGAAGCTGAGAGATGGTTTAAATTAAAAAGCAACGGAGAAGTGGAAGATGAGATTAATCAAGATTCCGCTTGTTCTATTGTTAACCAAAAAAGAGAGGAGGAAGCTCAAAGAGTATTTCAAGCTGAACAACAAGCCCAAGAAGAGGCTTATCGTCAAGAGCTGGAAGCCAGAAACAATCGTCCCTGGTGGCAGAAGGTAGTGGACTTCATCAAAGATATCTTTAGAATTAACCATACCAATGCTCAGGAGATAGACGATGAATTAAAAAACCTGGTTGTTTACAGGACAATAACCATTTACACCGACAATTCCGGAAACATAGTTGACGGAGATGTCGGAGTAAGAAGCGGAGGTGATTATTATGCCGGATATTATCCAAACTACACCCCCAACGGCAATGAAGCAACAGAACATTCCCAACCGGGAGAATCTGATCATCCCGGATATGTTCATAATGTTTCCATGGACGATACAGAGATGAGCCCGGCTGGTGGTGATAATTACCATGGCAGTTGGACTTTCTATCACGGAGAGGTTCCAACGGTAAACATTCGGGTAAGACTGAAAAACAAAACAAACCACAAGATAGGAAGAAATGATGTAACAATCAAATGGTTTGAGTCTCCCAATCATACCTTCAATCCCCAGTATGACCATCACTTCGCCACGGACCACAACAGAGAAAGCATCGGTCCATTTAAGCATAATAGCCATAGTGATGAGCTGGTGGAAAGAAAAACAGGCATTACTCATCTGCAAAGTCTTAACCCCGGAGTCTATTACATCTATCCCATATTCTATTATGAGGGAGAAGAGAATATGGCTTCGGAACACGACCACAATGAGTATGTCAAGGTAACAATTCTGCCACGCTACGATGTGGAGAATGTTTCCTTTACCACCAACAAAACCACTGTTACCGTCGGAGAAGGATTAACCCTTTCCGCCACGGTCAAAAACAATTATGATTCTCTTCCCCATGATGTCAGGGTAGGTTTCTACATCGATGGCGGAGAATTTAATCATAAACTCTTCTACGCCAAGGTTTTTACCCCAGCTGACCTGGGAACCCAAAGTTTTACCGTTCCCACCTTAGCTCCAGCCACTCCCGGAAGTTACACCATCTCCATGGAAGTGGATGATGAAAACAAATTGGCAGAGAAGAATGAAAACAACAACCGGAGGAGTTTTGTTTTAACGGTTGACCCACAACCTATTGATGGAGCCATAGACACTAACTACGGTTCCACCGATTCGAACAACCCCAAGGTTTTAACCGAAACCTTAACCGAAGGACACTGCTTTTTCGGAACTCCCACCACCTTATTGGGAATGGGAGTAGAAGGTAATCCCTGGGAATGGACTTGCCAGGGAGAGAA
>JALVUQ010000089.1 GCA_027035575.1 Desulfurellales bacterium
TCTCTTTATTTCCGTTAAACTTATAATGTTTAGCCGCATATTTTTCATAAAAGAGTATTTTATACATATCTATACCGGCAAGATTTGGATAGGGGAGTATAACAATATTTTTAAAAATAATATTTTTATTTTCATTTCGTGAGAAAATTATCTTTTTTTCCCTTGAAAAAGCTTTTAAGTTCTCCCCGTTAAATCTTTTGAACTCTTTTGCGTAAAATGAGAGATATTTATCTATTTTATTGTATTGCCAATAATATTTCCAGCTGTAGATAAAGCTTAGTATTGAAGCTATGGTATCTTTTTTTATAGGCTTTAGCTCTTGTTCGTGTATGATAACATAAGAGTTTGTAGGATCTATCGTACTATTTAGATCAAGAAGTTGATCATTTTTAAGTACCACACATCCTTTGGTTATAGGAGGTCTTTTCTCATGATTTAACGGATAACCGTGTATCCATATACCATGACCGTCTCTGCCTTGAAATTTATCAAATATATTTGGATATGATAATGAAAAAGCCACAGGACCATAATAACTATTTTGAGGTTTAAATCTCAAAGTTATCTTATATGTTCCTATCGGAGTTACCAAATCGCCCTCTTTTTTCTTTTCACCGCTTTTTCCGGTAATAATGGCTTTAGTAAATAATTTTTTGATATTGCCTTTTGCATTAGCATAGTAGAGATTTAAAGTTTTGCTTGATTTATTTGCTATTATGAGGTATTTTGGTTTTTCATAGTAACCAAGAGTTGTGTTATAATCTTTTAGATAATTTTCCCAGTAGGATTTTTGTTGGAGTTTTTTATCAAATATCTTTTTTATCTTATCTATACCGTAGTTTCTATATATATTTATGTAATTTTGTGCAAATATCACAGATACTAACAGTAGCCATATATATACAATTTTTTTCACTTGCTTTTATCCTTAATAAAGATGAAATTTTATCTAAAAATTGCTTGATAAAAAATTATCAATATAATTTAATTCTCTTTTTTTTATTTCTTGGCTTATTTGTTTGCCCTTAAATCCTTTATTTACAATATCTAATGCTTTTATGTTTGTTTTAAACTTTTTATCATATATATTTAACTCTTTTGCTCTTTGCTTGATAAATGGTTGATAATTTTCAAGATAGATTTTTATAGGTATTTTTAGTGCTATTTCAAGAAGCTTTTTGTCATCTATTTTGCCTTCTGTTTTAGGCTGAAGTTTGTAAAATTTTTCATACTCTTTTGGAGCACTTAATCTTTCAAGTAAAAAAAATGTATCCACATCCAAATTCTTACTTACAATATATAAAAAGTAGTATTTATAATACTCTTTTTCAAAAAAGTTTTGATATTTTATAAATATTTTACTTATTTTAAAAAAATCCTGACACTTTATATCAAAATCAAAAAGCTTTTTAAATATATCTAGCTTAACAAGATAATAAAAACCGTAATGAAGATATTTTGCATTAAAAAGTTTTTCAAACTCCCAAAAAAT
>JALVUQ010000090.1 GCA_027035575.1 Desulfurellales bacterium
AAGCACTCTATATGTATCTTGAGCCAAAGGCATCAAGCGGAACAACCCCTCACTCTCACGACGGCGAGGAGCTTGTTATTGTTATTAAGGGCGAGATAAAAATAGAGGTAGGAGGAAAGACATATCTTCTAAAAGAAGGAGATTCCGCTGTCTATAAATCAAATACGCCGCACAGGTGGGCTAATCCTTCGGATGAAATCACAGAGGTCATATGGATTAACCACCCGCCAACATTCTAATTTAACATAACCTGCCGACAAAAGTATCAAGCCTGCATTAACAAAACGAAACCGTTGATTGAGAGCTTTTTAGTCTCTAACTGCCAAGACTCTCTTTAATTAACTTTACAAAATCCATTATGTCTTTTTTTGTAGTATTGAAAGAGGTAACCCACCGAACAGCACCCTTTCGTTCGTCAACTACATAAAAAAAAGATTTTTCCTGAGCTTTTTTTATGGCTTCTTTGGGTAAAACTGCAAATACTTCGTTGGCTTCAACCGGATAAATAATCTCAACTCTATCTATTTTTCTTACCTCACTCTCCAACAATTTAGCCATATCGTTTGCGTTTTTTGCGTTTTTAAACCACAGGTCATTTGACAGATATTCCAAAAACTGAGCAGACACAAAACGCATCTTTGAATAGAGCTGCATAGTTTGCTTGTGTAAAAATTTCACGTATTTTGTTAAAGATTTGTTAAAAAAAACAACGGCTTCGGCAATCATCAACCCGTTTTTGGTTCCTCCGAAAGAGAGAACGTCCACACCGACGTCTTTTGTAAACTCTTTAAAATCCATTCCCAAAGAGACAGCGGCATTGGATATTCTTGAACCATCCATATGAACAAGCAAATTATTTTTATGGGCAAATGAGGTTATCTCTTTTATCTCCTCTTTAGTATATACACATCCAAGTTCGGTTGCTTGCGTTATGGATACGACTTTAGGCTGTACGTGGTGCTCATCACCCACACCGACCAAAACCTTTTCAATGGACTTCGGGGTTATCTTACCGCACTTTTGCGGCAGCGTGACTATTTTACAACCCGTAAACTTCTCAGGTGCTCCGCACTCATCTATATTTATATGCGCGGTTTTTGCCGTTATAACAGCCTCGAAGGGTTTTAGCATACTGCTTAAAGAAAGAACGTTTGCAGCCGTTCCGGTTAAAACAAAAGCAACATCTATGTCCTGTCCGAATATCTCTTTGAATTTCTCTTTGGCTTTTTTTGTCAACTCATCGTCACCATAGCCCAAACAATCACCCTTATTGGCTTTTTCAATTGCCTTTATAATTGACGGATGAACAGGTGCGTTATTGTCGCTTGCAAAGGATTTAAACATCAATACCTCCGTTTTTTGGCGTATTGTAACGAAAAAAATGATTTATACAAGCATAATATCTAAAAAGAGGTCACCAAAAATCTGCAAAACAATACACACGGCACAAAAAAGCCCTTCGAGATATCAATCTCAAAGGGCAGGATA
>JALVUQ010000091.1 GCA_027035575.1 Desulfurellales bacterium
ATTATTGCGATATCTGCATAAATTTGAAACTGATTTTGGGCAATATCGGAAATTATCATCATATGTGCCGGAGCTGAAAGAATATTTCTGTTTTGAGTTATATAAAAAAGAGCGAATAAAAAAGGAATAGCTATAATTGTGCCTATAATAGGTCTTATTTTAGGTTTTATATATTTAGAAAATTTGGTTGAGGTTTGAAAAATTATTGTATAAAAATATGTTATCAATGAAATAATAAGTCCCATTATTATGATATAAGGAATATCTTTTAAATTCCAATAAGGATTAGAATTTAATATTATAAAAGGATGATTGCCTCTGAAAAACGAAAAGGTAAGGTAGCTGACAACCGACGCGATAATCATCGGAACAAACGGTCTGTAATCAAGATCGTGTTCGTTTTCAATCTCCATTGCAAAAATACTGCTCCCAAGAGGAGCTTTAAGTAAAGAGCCTGTAAATGCTCCGCCACCTATAAGACCTAAAATGTTTTTGTTTTTTTTACCGAGTCCGTATGCTTTTCCAAGCCATTCTCCAAGTCCTGTTCCGAGGAAAAACGAAGGACCTTCCCTTCCTGCTATAAACCCTCCTGCCAGAGTAAATGTTGATGCAATGAATTTAAAAACAAGAGAAGGAAATTTTATATATCTGTTTGTTTTAATATGAATTATCGAATATCCGATTCCAGGACCTCCGGTGTTCGGATATTTTTCTATAATATAACCGGCTAATAAAGAAACCATAAGAGGATAAACCAGCATTAAAATCAAATTTTTATTTAAAATAAAATTTATTTTTATAATCAAAAGGTCCATTATCGCTGCAAGTGTTCCTGTAACTATTCCTATGGCAATGGCATATGGAATCCATCTGCCAAAAAAATAAGCCATCATAACCACGTCTATTTTTGTTTTAAGTTGATTTTTTAAAACGTTTATATATTTTTTATAATAAAAAGCAATACTTTTTTTTTCTGTTTTTTCGTTTTCTTCATTTTTTTTCATAGCTTTTCCTTATCTGATAATAACGGTTTTAATTTCGCTCATTTCTTCTATTGCATATTTTGCACCTTCTCTTCCAAGTCCTGAGAGTTTTACTCCTCCGTAAGGTTGAATGTCGAATCTGAGTGTCGGAATATCGTTTATGATTACTCCTCCTGCTTCAAAATCGTCAATTGCTTTTTTTATCAAATCCATTCTATTGCTAAACATAGAATATTGAAGTCCATACGGGGAATTATTCATTTTTTTTAGAGCTTCTTCATATCCTTTGACTTTCACCAAACTGACAATAGGAGCGAAAACTTCTTCACATACTATTTTCATATCATCCGTTACATCTGCCAAAATGGTAGGAGCTAAAATGTTTCTCTCTCTTTTCCCTCCGGAGATTATTCTCGCTCCTTCTTTTAAAGCGCTTTTGATCCAGTTTTCAGCTCTTATTGCGGCGTCTTCATTAATTAACGGTCCCATAAACGTTTCTTCAT
>JALVUQ010000092.1 GCA_027035575.1 Desulfurellales bacterium
GGTATTTGACTCTTGGGATGGTTATCGAAGAGGGATTTAGCTTTGATGACCTTCAAGCAATAGTAGCTTCTATGAAAAAAGAGTTGGAGATAAATGGTGCTATGATAGTCAGCGGTGATACAAAAGTAATGCCAAAAGGAACGATCGATAAGATCATCATCAATACAACCGGTATCGGAGAACTTATGGTGGATGGTATCAGCTCTAATGCTATATCAAAAGATGATGTTATACTAGTTAGCAGAGATATAGGGTGTCATGGGGCTACTATATTTGCCGCTAGAGAAGGTATAGAGCTTGAGAGTGAGTTAAAAAGCGACTGTACCTCTTTGTATCCGACCGTAAAGGCTTTGATAGAGGGTGGTGTAAAGATAACAGCCCTAAGAGATGCTACAAGAGGCGGAGTGGCAGCTGTGCTAAATGAGTGGGCAAGACAGTCTGATATCTGTATAGAAGTTGAAGAGGAGAGTATCCCTGTGAGTGATGAGGTAAAAGGGATATGTGAAATGCTTGGGTTTGAGCCGACAATGTTGGCAAATGAGGGTACATTTTTAATGGCACTTCCAAAAAGTGAAGCACAAAAAGCTCTAAAGATTTTAAAAGAGTTCAATGCAAATGCTTCAACTTTGGCAAAAGTTACAGATAGTTACATTCAAAAGGTAGTGCTTCACTCATCATGGGGTACAAAAAGATTTTTAGAAAGCCCAACAGGTGAATTGCTTCCTAGGATTTGCTAGGAAAGCCTGTGTGTAGGGGGGTAAAGGGGGATAGGTGTAAAGGAGTAAAGGAGTAAAGGAGTTTGGGCTTGGCTTTGCCATGCTCTAAGCTCTAAGCCCTTGGCTCTTAGCTTAATTAAAAAAGGTTTTTTAAATGCATGAATTTAGTATAGTCCAGTCCCTTTTAGCTCAATGTGAAGAACAGGCAAAACAAAATAGTGCTACAAAGATAACAAAAGTTGTTGTAAAGATAGGTGTTTTAAGCGGAGTTGAGATAGATCTTTTAAAAAGTGCATTTGAAACTTTTAAAGAAAAAACTATATGCGATGAAGCTGAGTTTATAGCCCATCTCCAACCTATAGTGGTAAAATGTAATGAGTGTGACCAAGAAAGCACACTCAAAAATTATGAATACATTTGCCCAAACTGCCAAAGTCCAAGCCTACAAGTGCTTGACGGTGAAGATATGTATCTTATGAGTTTAGAGATGGAGTGATCATTTATCTTTAGGAGTTTTTGTCAAATTTAGTATAAAATACCCCACCACTCCTATAGCAACGATAACTATACCTACAAGTTTATAAATCATGCTTTATCCTAATTTTTATAAGAATTATTGTATCATACTAAAAGGAAAAAGTAGATAAAGAGGAAGAGTATGCTTGTTTTGCCATTAAAAAAAGATATAGAGACAAAAGAGATTTTGAAAAAGAGTATTAAAGCAAATA
>JALVUQ010000093.1 GCA_027035575.1 Desulfurellales bacterium
TATGCAAAAAAACTGCTCTCATTTGACAAAAGTAATACCGATTTTCAAGAGCTGCTTGCAAATCTTTACGAACAAAACAAGCAGTACAAAAAAGCCATAGCAATTTATAAAAATATGAACATAAAAGAAGACGAGAAACTTGCGGCAATAGGAAATGACTACTATCTTAACGGGAAAATAGATAAGGCATTTGAGTATTTTGCAAAAGCATATAAGATTCGACACAATATGTCGTATGCGGAAAAAGCGGCTTATATGCTTATGAGGCTTGGAAAATACAAATATTTAATAAATTTTATAGACAAAGAAAATGTCCCTCTTTCAACAGACAGAATGAAGTATTTCTACGGTGTTTCTTTGATGAGTATAAAACAGTACAAAAAAGCAGCAGCCGTTTTTAAAAAGATTTCTCAATCTTCAATACTCTACAAAGACGCCCTGTTTAACGAAGTTGTATGCTACAATAAACTGAATATGAAACAAAAGGCTGTAGAAACTCTAAAAAGCGTTAAAAATAAAGATAAAGACATTTACTATATGCTTGCGGATTTATATCTGCAATACAAAGACTACCGTAAAGCCATAGAAACGATTAAAAACAATATAAGCTCTTTTAAGAATAAATCAAAAGCCTATTTCTACATAGCCGATATATACTACGACAAGCTGAAAAACAATTCCAAGGCTGTTGAGTATCTTAAAAAATCATTAAAAGCAGACCCCAACAACTCGGTTGTATTAAATTATCTCGGATACCTGTATATCGACGAGAACATAGACATAAAAAAAGGTGTGGAGCTTGTAAAAAGAGCCGTCAAAATCCAGCCGGATAATCCGTACTACCTCGACAGCTTGGGGTGGGGGTATTACAAACTCGGTGATTACAAAAAAGCCGAGCAGTTTCTTAAAAAAGCCATATCAAGCAAAAAAGACAAACAGGTTAAAAATGATGTGGTAATCTATATACACCTTGCAAAGGTTTACATAAAAACAAACAGCAAGCAAAAAGCCTATCAACTCCTTAAATCTATGGTGAAGCGGTTTCCAAAAAACGAAAAGGTTAAAAAACTGTTTGAAAGTTTAAAATGAAACGCATTGCTCCTTTAGTCGTTGTCGCTTTGTTCGTATCGTCAAATGTGATGTGCAGCGGTTTATACGTAAAAAAAAACAGCGGTGAAGTAGTCTATACAAACATCAACACGAGCTCGTTCTTTAAAAGGGCTTTTTCCATAGCAAGACAAAACCACTACTCAAAAAGCAAAATTGTAAAACTTATCAAAAAAACAGCTGTCAGGCTGGGGGTTGACCCCAAACTTGCCGTGTCTATTGCAAAAATAGAGTCTGATTTCAATCATAATTCGGTTTCTGCAAGCGGAGCAAAGGGTGTAATGCAGTTGATAGATAAAACTGCAAAATTCTACGGCGTTAAAGATATTAACAACCTACAGGAAAATATAGCCGGCGGGATACGCTTTTTAAAACATTTGACAAAAAAATACAAAAGCCTGCAACTTGTTGCGGCGGCATACAACGCAGGAGAAACGGCTGTTGATAAATACAAAGGAATCCCTCCTTTTGCAGAAACTCAAAGGTATGTAAAAAAATTCATCAAAGTCTATTACGGTAAAGAGGTTAAGCCTGTAAAAACAAAACTTGTCAACATTGTAAGGAGGCCTAAGCCCATAATAAAAAAAGGTGGCGTATATAGCAATGTAGGTGGGAGTATATGGTGAAACACATACCGAATCTTTTATCTATTTTCAGGATTATAGACCTTGTTATCGTTATAATATTCCTTGAAAAAAGTATGAGTATAGACGCCGCTATCTTTTTCAGCCTCGGTATTTTAAGCGATATTTTGGACGGATATATCGCAAGAAGGAACAATGCCGTTACAACATACGGAAAAATTATGGACCCGTTGGCTGATAAAATACTGGTTATAGGTGTTTTGATAGCTATGATAAACATAATGTCAATTCCTTATTGGGCTGTTATTATTATTGTTGCAAGAGAGTTTGCCGTTACGGGTTTAAGGATAGTGGCAGCAGATGAAAACATCATAATACCGGCTAACAGATGGGGTAAGCTAAAAACAACATCTCAATTTGCTGCGATAGTCATTTTGATGCTTGGATATAGGGATATAGGTTTGGCAGTTTTGTATCTTGCCGTATTATTGACGCTTATTTCGGGTTATGTATATTTTTACGACTATTTTAAGGCGGTAAAATGAACTCTGTTAAAAAGTTTCTCTCAATGATTAAGTTTGAGCATACGATTTTTGCCCTTCCCTTTGCTTACATCGGTATGATGATGGGATTTAACAACGAAATATCCATAAGGGTCATTGTGCTTGTCACAATAGCAATGGCATCTGCTCGCTCCGCTGCTATGGCACTAAACAGAATAATAGATAAAAATATAGACGCTATGAACGAGCGAACAAAGAACAGGGAGCTTGTAACGGGCAGGGTAAGTCTAAAAGAAGCCTATATCTTCACACTTATCTCAATAGTAATATTCGAAATCTCAACCTATTTAATAAACGATTTGGCATTTAAGCTGTCCCCTATTGCCCTGTTTTTTGTTTTAACATACTCATACACGAAACGTTTCAGTTGGCTTTGCCATCTCTATCTCGGTGCCACCGACGCCATAGCCCCCCTTGGCGGATATGTCTCCTCGGCAAACGGTTTGAATGAGGCAGTATGGTTTCTTGCTGCATTTGTAACATTTTGGATAGCCGGATTCGATGTTTTGTACGCACTACAGGATATGGAGTTTGACAAAACACATTCGCTGCACTCGATACCGGCAAAGTTCGGAGCAAAACCTGCGCTTCATATTGCAAAACTGCTGCATATAACAGCCTTTGGTTTTTTGATATACGCTATGTATCTTTTCGGGCTGAACAGCATAGCATATATAGGCTCATTGATTGTTGCAGTTTTGCTGTTTGTGGAACACACGCTTGTGGATGCAAACGACCTAAAGAAAATTAATCTTGCCTTTTTCAACATCAACAGCTATATTAGTATTGTTCTATTTTTTACTTTTTTGGTAGGTAAATATGGATAACGACAAAAGAGAGTCAAGAAGAATCAAAAACAAATTTATAGTCTATGCAAAAAGAATAGACACAAACAAAATCGACAAATACAAAGACGAAATATACTACACAATAGAGCCCTCTGATTCTTTCAGCTTTTTTATGTCTTTAAATAACCTGGATTCCAGCTTCGGAGACCTAAACAAAGCTTTTGTTTTAATAATGAAAGAGATGGACGCCAAATTAAACTACATTATAGATATTTTAAGGGACAAAGATTACGACTCCAAAATTAAAGAGTTTGAAAAGTGCTACAGCTGCGACCTGTCTCAAGACGGAATTTCCTTTTTGTCAAAAACTGATTTTAACGAAGGAGAAACCCTTTTTATAAAATTCATACTGCCCATAGCAAGTCATTACGAGATTAAGACGATTGCTTCAATAACAAGAAAAAGTAAAACGGACGAAGGATACTGTTACGGATGTACTTTTAAAGATATAAGGAAAAGCGATGTAGAGCTAATCATTCACTATATGCTGTTTTTTGAAAGAAAAATGATTAAAAATAAGAAACTTGATAATGAATAACAACATACTTATTTTACAGGTCATTTTCGACGTGGCTATTGTTCTGTATATACTTTCGTCAAAATATTTCAGCTCAAAAGAAAAAGAGGGGACTCTTAAACTTATAGAGAGTTTGAGGGTACTGCTTGAGAAACAAAAAGAGCTCATCAACACTGCAAACAACAGAATAATGGAGCAGCAGGAGAGATTGAACAACCTGCTTGAGGATGTGCGCAGAAAAAACACCCTGCTTACGGACTTACTCACAACAATAAAAAACAAAACATACAAGGATAGTTTGAAAAACAGCATCATAGAGATGAAAAACAGCAATGAGAGTATAGATAACATAGCAAAAAAACTGAATATGAGCAAAGGTGAAGTAGAGCTAATTATAAAGTTGTATGAGGAGGAACATAGATGAAGAAGGTAGAAGCAATTATTAAACCCTTTAAGCTCGATGCCGTTAAAGAAGGTCTTATGGATTTGGGGATAAAAGGTTTAACCGTCAGTGAGGTTAAAGGCTACGGAAGGCAAAAAGGACACACTGAGATTTACAGGGGCGCCGAATATGTGGTTGATTTTCTGCCTAAGGTCAAAATAGAGATTGTTGTTGATGATGACCTTGTTGATGCCGTAATAGAAAAAATAATAGAAACTTCAAAAACAGGTAAAGTCGGAGACGGAAAAATATTTATCATACCAATAGAAGACGCCATAAGAATTAGGACTCAAGAAAGAGGCAAAAACGCCGTTTAGCGTCTCAATTTTTTGATACATAGGATTGTCAGTGAAAAAAAATTTCGTTTTTCTTTTTTTATTTATTTTTTTATACATACCTTTTAGCGCTTTTGGTGCACCTGAAAATGCTGTTCGTATAAAAGCCGATAACATAATTTACAACAAAAAATTGAATGCCTACTATGCTAAAGGAAATTGTATGATATATACTCAGGCATACACAATAAAAAGCGACTCGGCTTCATATTTCAAAAATTCATCATTGGCACAGGTTAGCGGAAACGTTACGGTGGAAAATAAAAAGGGCGATTGGATTAGAGGAAGCAGAGGAACAATAAATACCTCTACATTTAAAGGTTTTATAGACAACGCAACGATGTTCATAAAAAGTGACGGCATATACATAAAAGCCAAACGCATAATAATGAACTCAAAAGAGAAATATTATATTTCAGACGGCACTATTACAGGGTGCAGGTGCCCGCAATTTATCAGCGGTAATCCCAAAGCCCGTCCCAAATGGTCAATCCGGGCTAAAAATACATATGTTGTGAAAAACGACTATATTTTTTCTTATCCCGTTGTCTTTAGAGCAAGAAGTGTCCCGCTTTTTTTCTCTCCCGTTTTATCGAAAAGTCTGGAAAATAGAAGGAAAACCGGGTTTTTATTTCCGGCTTTGGGATATTCGAATAAAGACGGAATAAAATATATTCAGCCGTTTTTCATAAACATAAGCCCGTCTCAAGATATAACCTTAAAACCGTTTATATACACATTTTCGGGCTACGGATTGGACTCTCAATACAGGTTTTACTGGACAAAACACTCCAAAGGAAAATGGGATGTCACTTTATTTAAAGAAAAAAAAGCCTATGGAATATCAGAAAATAAGAAATTAAGGGTTTATACCAAAGCAGTACAGCAAGCCGATTTGGGACAATACGGCAATCTTAGCTACGATATCAATATAGTAAACAACAAAGACAATCTTAGGGTGTTAAATAAAGATAACATAGAGTTAAGCTCAGACAGATACACAACCTCCAAGGCATCCTATTCAATAACTAAAGGGGCATATTCCCTAAACATAAACGGCTATTTTTATCAGGATTTAATCTCCGACAACAACAGAGAAACCCTTCAGAAACTCCCGGAAATCAAGTTTGACATAACCAACAAAAAACTGTGGAATAATTTAACGTTGGACTTTGACCAAACGGCTACAAATAATTTCAGAATAACAGGCAATAGAGGATATTCAAGCTCAACAACCGGATTTTTGTCATACCCCTTCAAGATATCCTACTTCAGCATAGTGCCGAAGATAGGGGCACACGAACTCTATGCATACTGGAAAAATGCCCCCGACAACAATCACTTTGCAAGAAGGTCTTTTATACCCGAGTATTCAATAGATGCAAAAACATCGCTGTACAGAGTCTTTACAACCAACAATACGTCCGGCCTTGTCGCGCTGAAGCACACCATAAACCCCTCTTTAACCTATACCTACATTCCCCAAAGAGACCAGAGTCAATTTCCTGATTTTGTGTCAAAATACTCAAAAACCAACAACATCAACTTTACTCTTGAGAATATACTAACTACAAAAAACAGAGATAGTTCCACTATAAGCTACAGGGAACTTTTCTACAACAAACTGTCTCAGGAGTACGATTTTTCAAAAACATACCATACCCCCTTCCCGCCGTTATACGAAGAAACGAGATTTTCACCCATAGAATATCTGTCATTTTCATCAAAAGCCCATTTTTCAACGCACAAAGGCATATTTATAGATTCCGACGAAGAAATGAATATACACTCAAAAACGAAAGGGGTTTCTTTTGGATATGTTATGTCGAGAGACAGTAACTACAAGATTAATAACGAAAGTGCAAAGGTTAAACTGTATCTATATCCGATAAAAAGCCTCTACACCTATGTATATGTCGAAAGAAGCTTAAACGAGGGCTACTATCCTCAAAAAAAGATAGGATTTATGTACAACGAGGATTGTTGGGGTATCGGTCTTGATTTGTATGTAAACAGGGTTGCGGAAGAAAACTCAGACGGCACATACTCAAGAACGAAAGATGTGGGCTTCTGGATAACAATTTCTCTGAAAGGCATCGGAACACTTAAAAGACAGTATTGATGAAAAAAGAAGAACAAAAAAAAGCCGTTGCAATAAAATACGAAAAAAACAGTGATTCCGCCCCCAAAGTTATTGCCAAAGGAAAAAATTTAATAGCCGAAAAAATCGAGAATATAGCAAAAGAGCACAACATATATATAAAAAAAGACGAAAATCTGGTTCAAGATTTGTATAAGCTGAAAATAAACGAAGAAATACCCGAAGAACTCTATGAAGCCGTGGCAAAGATACTCGTGTATATCTATAATATGGACTCACAAGC
>JALVUQ010000094.1 GCA_027035575.1 Desulfurellales bacterium
CGGGATATATATTCGGCCCGGCTTTCAAGTACGTTTTGGGTAAAATAGGTATCTTTGTCGTTTTAACGCCGCTCGTTATTGCTGCTTTCTATCTTGCAACAAGAGAATTTATCGTTTTTGTATTTGACAATATCAAACCTTTCAAAGTAGAAAGCAAAAATAAAAAGCCAAAAAAAAATAGGAAGGCGCCCGCCGAAGCCGAAGAAAAAGTTGCTGAAACAAATGATGAACAGATAAACATATCGTTGGAAAAAGCCGAGAAAAAAAGCAGGGAAAAAGCAAAGAAACAGCCGTTGGACAAATATTTGGAAAGCAGCCCTAAAAACAGTGAAAAGCCCGTCATAGAAACGGATTTTATGGATAATAAAGAAGAAAAGGTCAAGATTGAAGAAAAGAGTGAAGGCGGGTATAAATTTCCGTCTTTGGAGTTCCTCGATGAGCCGATACATATTGAAGCGGACATTCAGGAAGATGAAATATACAGCAATGCCAAGAGGCTTGAAGATAAACTGAAAAACTTCGGCGTTGAGGGTACGGTAGTTAACGTTAAACCGGGCCCTGTCATAACTATGTACGAATTTAAACCGCGTTCGGGTATAAAGATTAGTAAAATAGCAAACCTGTATAACGATTTGGCTATGGCGATGAGAGCTATGTCGGTTAGAATCGTTGCTCCCATACCGGGGAAAGCCGTTGTAGGAATCGAAATTTCAAACCAAAAACGCCAAACTGTTTTTATGAAAGACATACTTTCTTCCAAAACATTTGTAAACTCACACTCCAAATTAACTCTTGCTTTGGGAAAAGATATTGTTGGCAATTCCTACGTTACCGATTTGTCAAAAATGCCGCATCTTTTGATAGCCGGAGCCACGGGGTCAGGCAAGAGTGTTGCCGTAAACGGTATGATTATAAGCATTCTTTATAAATCAACGCCGGATGAGGTAAAATTCGTTATGATAGACCCGAAAATGCTTGAGTTATCGATATACGACGGCATTCCGCATATGCTTATGCCTGTTGTGGTTGACCCGAAGGAGGCGAGTGGTTCTTTGGCTGCTTTGGTTAGTGAAATGGAGACACGCTACCATATAATGAGTGAGGTTGGAGTCAGAAATATAGACGGATTTAATGCCAAAGCCAAAAGGAAAATTATAGAATATCCGACAATGCCGTACATTGTTGTTGTTATAGATGAACTTGCCGATTTGATGATGGTTGCCGGTAAGAAGGTTGAAACATACGTTGCAAGACTTGCTCAGATGGCTCGTGCAGCCGGTATTCATATGATAGTCGCAACACAGAGACCGAGCGTTGATGTTTTAACCGGTCTGATAAAGGCAAATTTCCCGGCGAGAATATCGTTTAAGGTTTCCTCAAAAATAGACTCCCGCAC
>JALVUQ010000095.1 GCA_027035575.1 Desulfurellales bacterium
GTATAGACCAAAGTTGCACTCTCATCATCTGCACCACTTAGGGTTGGCACCACTGCGGTATTGCTACCACCTGGATTTGGCTGTGTTGGTTCTGTTTTGTCCTCTGCTGTTGGTTTATGGTTGATTCCAAAGTCAATTGCAGGGATACTTGTTGTAACAACATTAACACTTACAATACCATCTACACTACCATCATTGCCTGCACCTGCTGAGTTGATATTCTCACCGGTGTTGTTCCAGTTTGCTGGAAGACTAGGTGTGGTGGCATTGGCTGTGGTAGAGAGCACTACTGTATAAGCTGTATTTGGTGTAAGTCCATCCGAATCATTAAAGCTATACGCACCACTGGCGTCTATTGCTTTGGTCGCCACTGCTGTACCTGTACCATCTACCAGTGTGGCATAAAGCTGTGTACCACTTGGGGTATTGATAGCACTACCATTAACGTTGGTATCACCATCACCATCATCAAAGACATTTCCTGAAATTGTCAATTTACCAAACGGCATCGTCACCGTTGCTGGATCACTCACAACGCCTGCTTCATCAGTTGTGGTGTAGTTAAAGACTACTGTCTGATCACCATCATCTGGGTCAACAGTAAGCAGTGCAGGGTTGGCTACTACAAAGTTTGGTGCGGTAATAGCTGTACCATTATAGTAAAGTGTTGCATTGGCTGGGAGTGTGGTAATGGTATAAACCAGGGTTGCACTCTCATCATCTGCACCTGTGAGGGTTGGTACAGTCACCTGTGTGGTGCCTCCTGGGTTAATTTGTGTTGGTTCTGTTTTATCATCTGCTGTTGGTTTATGGTTAATACCAAAATCTACCAGTGGTACATTGACTGTACCTACAGAGACATCTACTTTTCCATCTACGCTACCGTCATTACCTGCACCTACTGAGTTGACATTTTCTCCTGTGTTGTTCCAGTTTGCTGGAAGGTTAGAGCTTGTTGCATTGGCTGTGGTAGCCAATACGACACTGTAGTTTGTATTGGCAACAATACCACTTGAAAAACTATAGGTTCCATTTGCTGCGATAGGGGTTGTATCCAAAACCACACCACCTGCATCCAAAAGTGTTGCGTGCAGTTGCGTGCCACTTGGTGTTGCGATAGCTGTACCATTAACATTGGCATTGCCATCCCCATCATCAAAGACAGTTCCTGAGATAGTTAGAGGGGTAAACGGCATCGTTACCGTTGCAGGGTCACTCACAACGCCTGCCTCATCGGTTGTGGTGTAGTTAAAGACTACTGTTTGTGCTCCATCATCTGGGTCAACAGTAAGCAACGATGGGTTGGCTACCACAAAGTTTGGTGCGGTAATCTGTGTACCATTGTAGTAGAGTTTTG
>JALVUQ010000096.1 GCA_027035575.1 Desulfurellales bacterium
AATGCGAATAGGGAACTTTAATCTATCAATAGTAAGCCTTAAGTTTAAGCCTGTTGACAAAGACTACAGGTTTTACGGCTCTTACTATCGAGGAATGCTTGGGCGAAACCTAAAAAAGCGATTTTGCGTTTTAAGGGATATGGAATGCAAGGATTGCCCTTTAAACGATAAGTGCCTGTATATGCTCTCTTTTGAAAAATATAAGGATATACTGTTCCCCCCGTATATCATAAACCGTTCCTCAAAAGACAGCTTGAGAATAACGCTGATAGGCAGTTTCACACAATTCTCGGAAATTTACATCGATGCTTTTAAGGGATTGGATTTGCAGGAGGCTGGTTTTTATAATCCGTTTAGCAATAAAATTGAAACCAAAAAATTGATACTTAATTCAGAACATTTTTTAACTTTTAACAACTTTTCAAACGAGATTATGGTTGAAGTAAAATTCATCAGATTGAAAAAAAATTCAAAGATGCTTCCTTGCAAGGATTTTACCTTTGAAACTCTGCTAAAAGCCATTGAAAAACGAATCTATTTAACCAATAAATATTACGGCACTCCGAACTTAAAGGTATATCTGCCAAAGGTTGATGTTGAATACATAAAAGAGGATTGCAGATATGAAAAAATTTACAGGTATTCAAACAGACAGAAAAGAAAAATGCTCATACCGTCTATGTCGGCAAAATTTCTCATAACAAAGGGTGTAAATGAACTATTTCCATATCTAAACCTTGCTTCTTTTTTAAATATAGGTACCAACGCTTCAATGGGGTTTGGCAGCGTTCATATTATCGAAAGATAGACATAAAGCCGTATCAACGAAATATATTTGCAAATTAAAACGGAAAGTCTTATATAGATATGATGATTTTGTCACTCTTGACAAAGCCACGTTTTGCATCTATTATTAGCAGGCAATTTTAAGCAAGGAGGATTTGTTATGCCTGAAGTTCGTTTGACGGAAGATAATTGGGAAAAAGAGGTTTTAAATTCCGATATTCCCGTTCTTGTTGATTTTTGGGCTCCGTGGTGCGGACCTTGTAGGATGGTTGCGCCGATTGTTTCCGAAATAGCGGAGGAGTATGCAGGAAAACTGAAAGTAGGAAAGCTGAACACAGACGAAGAACCAGGTATTGCCGTAAAATACGGTATTATGAGCATTCCCACGTTAATGATATTTAAAAACGGCTCTGTTGCAGACCAGATTATAGGAGCTGTTCCTAAAGAATACTTTGTACAGAAAATCGAGCAAATTATAGATTAAAGTCAAAAGAAACAAACGGTATAATATCCGCTTTTAGTTGGAGGGTGCAATGCACGATGTTGTTATAATAGGAGGGGGTCCGGCAGGCTTAACCGCTGGCGTGTATGCTGCAAGGGGCGGTTTAAAGACCCTGATTTGCGAAGAAAAAATAATAGGCGGACAGATAGTTCTCTCATACGAGGTTGAAAATTACCCCGGTTTCCCTCAGGGCATAAGCGGAATGGAACTGATTGAAAATTTCACCAAGCAAGCGGAAAAGTTCGGTGTCGAGACAAGCTATGAAGGTGTCAAAAGCATCGAGGAAGATAGAGAATGCAAAAGCGTTTACTTGACAAACGGCTCCTGTATTAAGACAAAAACTGTTATAATTGCCGCCGGAGCAAGCGCAAACAAACTCGGATGTCCCGGCGAAAAGAAATTTACAGGCAAAGGTGTTTCGTATTGCGCCACCTGCGACGGTGCTTTCTTTAGAAACAAAACGGTTGCTGTTATTGGAGGCGGAGACTCGGCAATAGAAGAAGCTCTCTACCTAACAAACCTTGCAAAAAAGGTTTATATAATTCATAGACGAGACAGATTGAGGGCTATAAAGATACTCCAAGACAGGGCTGTAGAGAATAAGAAAATAGAATTTATTTTTAATAGCGTCGTAAAGGAAATTCAGGGAGACAAACTTGTAAACGGACTTCTTCTTGAAAACAGAAAAACAAAAGAGTTAAACCGTCTTGATATAGACGGCGTATTTATATATGTCGGAGTAACTCCAAATACGGCTTTTGTTGCAGATATGATTAAACTGGACGAAAACGGCTATATAATCACGGATGAAAAAATGGAAACCAACATCGAGGGAATATATGCTGCGGGTGATATAAGGGTTACACCCCTTAGACAGGTTATAACGGCTGCCGCAGACGGCGCCATAGCAGCATCCAGCGCACAAAAATATATAGAATCAAAATTCTAAAGCTTTTTTGGCAGGAAACTCAAAAGCCAGAGAGATATAAAAACCAAAACAATTGTGGCGCCTGCGGGTGTATTTAAAAAATAGGCTGCAAATATACCCGCCACCACACTTAATACCGAAGATACAGCTCCGATGGCAACTATGCCTTTGTAGTTTTTCGAGCAGTTTGAACCCACAAGCGTAGGTAAAACCAGAAACGCATTTACAAGAATAATCCCTATGAGTTTTATGGATAGTACTATAACAATCGACAGTACAACCCAAAAAAGATAGTAGAGCAAATCTATGTTTATGCCTGCTATATAAGCCAGCTCTTCATTGTAGCTTATCAGTTGGAAATGAGAAAACAGGTAGGTTATAAAAATAAATCCTACGGCAAAAACCGCAAGCGTTGTAATCATATCGAAATTTGTTACAGACAGTATATTCCCGAATAAAATACCGAGCATATTTGCAGAATATCCGTTGCTCAAGCTCAAAATAAACACACCGAAAGCCATAGAAAACACAAAAATCACATCTATTGCACTGTCTTCGCTCATATTGCCTTTTTTATAAAGAAAAGCTATAAGCAGAGAGGCTGCAACCGAAAAAAACAGAGGAAAAATATATCCGGCAAATCCGAAAAAAAAGTTTAAAGCTATTCCTCCGAATGCGGAATGAGCTATGCCAACTCCTGCAAACGTCATCTTTCTTACAACAACGAAATACGACATAATGGAAAGGAGAACGCTAAGCAAAATCCCTACGACAGCAGCCCTTAAAACGATATCCCAAATCATTGTTTATCCTTATTAAAAGCGCAATTTTTGCATCCGTCTTCGTGAACAACTATCTCCATATCGTTTCCGTAAACCTCCTTTAAAACATCTGAAAAATTAATGCTTCCGGATTTTCCGTGACAGTGGAGCTTTACATTGAGGCACATTATCTCATCCACATACTTTGTTACAGCCCCTATATCGTGACTAACCATAATAATTGTCATAGAATTCTTACGGCTCAACTCCTTTAAAATACCGTACAGCCTCGTATTATAAACGGCATCAATCGCCGTATTGGGTTCGTCTAAAATTAAAATTTCAGGATTGTGCATCATACATCTTGCCAAAGAAACCCTTTGCTGCTGCCCGCCTGAGAGCTCCTTTATGTAGTCATACATTTTATCTTCAACACCAAAAACGGATAACCAATGTCTAACGCTTTCTATCTCCTGCTTTGAATATTTCCTGAATATTCCGAAAGGCTTTATCTTTTCTATCAGTACGGCATCAATAACCCTAATTGGCATATTCCAGTTCACTATGGCATATTGGGGAAGGTATCCTATGCAAGTGCCGTTTGTCTTAATATACTCATTAACATCGACACCGTTAATCCGGACGCCGCCCTTTACAGGCTTTTCAAGCCCCAAAATAGATTTGACAAGTGTTGTTTTCCCTGCCCCGTTTGGTCCCAAAATACCGACAAACTCCCCTTTTTCTATTTTCATAGATATATCATCCAATACTATTTTTTTATCGAACGCTACGGTAAGATTTTTGACCTCTATCATTTCAGGGCTTCTTTTAATTTATGCAGGTCATACATTAGAAGTTTGTCGTATGTGTTTAATTTGAGTTTGTCACCCAACGGATTTAAGCTAACGGCAGCATAACCCAATTTTTCGGCAATCATTGTTGCAAGTTGAGAGTTTGATATATACAAAACAACGCCGTGTTTACATCTGCATTTGTCAACGGCATCCCTTATATCTCCGATGCTCGGCTCTTCAGAACCCTTTTTCACCAATACGCAGCAAGATTTAACATTAACGGATTTTAACAGATATTCAAAAGCCGGTTTTACATCGACAAAACAATATTTTTCGTATTTAGCAAGGGTTTTTTCGTACAAATATTTTATATGCCTTATCCTGTTTGACAAAACCGCTGCGTTGTATTTAAAGTATTTGCAGTGAAGCGAATCAATAGAGCATAACTTGTCGGCTATCTTAAACACCGCTACGTTACTCATAAAATTTAAATCCAACCATATATGCGGGTTTGCAATGGTTGAATTTCCTATTACCCTTTTATCTATAGGGTTTTTATAATAGTCCGACAGAAACATTACATCCTTGTTTTTCAAAAACTCTCTGACGCTGGCTATCCAGAATTCAAATCCGAACCCAATGCCGATAAACAAATCGGCTTTTTCCAATTTCATAAGACTTTTTGGCTTTGGTGAAAATATGTGAGGATTCGCCCCTGAATCGATTAGATATGAGCTATCGACATATCTTCCGCCTATCTGTTTTGTTAGAGACGACAGTAAAAATGTTGTTGTTGTAACATTAACTTTGGCAAAAGCAGCACCGTTTATAAAAAGCAGGAATAAAAAAGCAGCAAACACCTTTTTCATCTCAAATCCTTCAACATAGATAAAAATTCACCAAGCAATCTTTTATTGGATAAAGCAAAAAACAGTCCGCCCTTGTTTTTGGATATATCGCCTTCAAAAGGCTTGTCGTCTAACCATTCGTAAACTCCGCCTCCTGATTCTTCCAATATTATCTTGCCAGCCGCATAATCTATAATCCTTGACGGAACAACGTTCAAAAAAACATCAAAAGCACCGGTTGCAAGATAGCACATATCCAAAGCCATAGAGCCCATCTGCCTTACCTTATTGAATTTGCCATACACCGAAGTTATCAATTTAGGGTCGCTCTCCTTTTTCAATCCCTCAACCGCTGCAATATTTATGCCTTGAGAATTAGTTCTTATTTTAGAGTGATTAAAATATGCTCCTTCTCCCTTCAAAGCCAAATACTCATCCTTGTTCGATAAGTTTTTCACATAACCCACGACAATATCGTTTGTGCTAAATCCCTCGCTTAAAGCTATCGAAAATGAAAAATAGGGAATACCTCTTTTTGCATTCAAACTTCCGTCAATCGGGTCAACAATAACAATCGGCAGCCTATCTCCCATCTCTATCAACCCAGTTTCCTCGGTTAAAACGGAGCATTTAAGCCCGGATTTTTTTATTGAGCTTATAACAATATCCTCCGCAAGTTTATCGATATATACCGTGATATCCCCGAAAGCACCTCTTGTCAGCTTTTCTTTGGCTTTATCCGTTCCGACAATGCCTTTTAATTTGTCGCCTATCTTTGACGATATATCTTCAAACAGTTCAGAAAATCTACTTCTCATCAATGCTCTCTATGTATTTGTAAACCCTCTCTATCATATAAGACGGCGTTGAAGCACCGGCTGTTATTCCTACATTGCGAATGTTTTCAAACCACTTTGCCTCTATCTCCCGCTCCGTTTCAATATGATAAACATTGCTGCAAAAATGTTTGCATATTTCATACAGTTTTCTCGTATTTGCAGAGTTCCTGCCGCCTATAACTATCATTAAGTCAGACTTTTTTGCCAGCTGCATAGCCGATTTTTGTCTTTTTTCCGTTGCATCGCATATTGTATTATAGACTTTTAGCTCTTTGGCATTCTTTGAAAGCTCCGCAACAACGGCTGCAAAACGCTCAACGGATTGGGTTGTTTGAGAAATTACGCCAATCTTTTCGGCAATAATCTCTCTTGCCTCTTCCACACTGTTTATAACAACCGCTTTATAATCGGCATAACCGAGGTGCGCCTTAACTTCAGGATGATTTTTATCCCCGAAAATAACCACTTTGTAATTTTTCAGATACAGTTCTTTGGCATAATCCTGAGCCTCTTTAACAAAAGGACAGGTCGCATCTATAAAATCAATGCCTTTTTTTTCTATTTTATCATAAGTTTCGGGCGGTACACCGTGAGAGCGTATCAGTATCGGAGCATCAACATCATCAAGCGATTCCAAAACCTTTAAGCCCTTTTTCTCATACTCCTCAACAACCTGCGGATTGTGTATGATAGGACCTAATGAGTATATTTTCTTGTGGCGTTTTATGGCATCATCAGCCATCTTTATAGCCCTCATAACGCCGTAGCAAAACCCGGCATTCTCAGCTATTGTTATGTTCATATCTTATCCTCTATCAATCTTTTAACTTTTAAATACATCTCTTCAATCGACATATCTGTCGTATCTATTTCAACCGCCCCTTTCGGCTGCAAAAGAGGTGCCACCTTTCTATTCTTATCCTGTTTGTCCCG
>JALVUQ010000097.1 GCA_027035575.1 Desulfurellales bacterium
TCTTTTTTGCATCCTCGCTCACATTTTTTGCAACCAAAAGATAGGCGTAGGCGGTTTTATCGCCCCTTCCCACCCTCCCTCTCAATTGATACAAGTCAGCCAGACCGAAGTTTTCGGCTGCATCTATAATAATCGTGTTCACATTTTTTATATTCATCCCGGATTCTATAATGGAGGTGGAAATAAGTATGGCGAATTTTCCCTCGTTAAACTCTTCTATTGTTCTTTTTATGATTTTATTCGGCATTTTGGAGTGCACCACGGACTTCCTTGCAAATGGCAGAAGATTATCAAGCTCGTTTTTAACCTGTTCTATGGTTTCAATCCTGTTGTGAACAAAATATACGCTCCCCTTTCTCGACAGCTCCTTTAAAACCGCATCCCTTATCACCGATGTTTTTCTTTTCAAAACAAATGTCTCAATCGGTTTTCTTTCCAACGGCGGCGTTTTTATAACGCTTATGTCGAAAATGCCGTTCATAGCCATATTAAGAGTTCTCGGTATGGGTGTTGCACTCAAATATATCATATCGATGTGCGGGTATTTGGACTTTAAATGCTCTTTTATCTTAACACCGAACCTCTGCTCCTCGTCTATTATCACAAGTCCCAAGTTGGCAAATTCTATCTTATCGGAATAGACCGAATGCGTTGAGATTAGTATGTCTATCAGCCCCTTTTTAAGACCGTCAAATATCTTTTCTTTCTCTTTCTTGGTGGTAAATCTGTTCAAAAGTGCTATATTAACAGGGAATTGCGCAAAACGGTCAACAAATGTTTTGTAGTGCTGAACAGACAGTATCGTTGTCGGAGCCATAAACACAACCTGTCTTGCATTAAACACAGATATTGCGCAGGCTCTCATTGCCACTTCCGTTTTGCCGAACGAAACATCTCCGCAAATCAGCCTGTCTGCCGGCGTAGGCTTCTGCATATCGTTTTTTATATCCTCAATCGCCTTTGCCTGGTCTTTTGTTTCTTCGTATTCAAACATAGCTTCAAACTCTCTGTACTCCAGCGTGTCAACCTCAAACGGCTCTCTTTTTATCAACTGCCTTTTTGCGTATGTGCTTATCAACTCGGTCAGTATTTTTTTTATTGAGCGTTTTATGTTCTCTTTGGAGCTTTTCCATTTATTCGAATTCAAACTGCTTAAAGGGGCATTGCCGTGATATTCAAACACACTGTCGGAATAATAAACCGGAACAAACAGTTTGTCCTTTTTTTCAAATTCGATTTCGAGAAAATCCTGCATCTCGTTGTCTATATTAAGTTTTTTGATTCCTCTGTATATGCCTATCCCATAAGTTTTGTGGACAACCTTGCAGTCTTTTACAAATGTTTTTGTCTTCGATGAAACTTTTTTTCTGTGGTGCTGCAAGACCTGTCCGAACATATCTTCAAAACTAATAACCGCAAGCCTTTTCTTTTTGTCGTAAAAACCGTTTTTTAAATACAACACAGACAAATAAACGCCGTTTTCATCCTTTAATGTTTCTTGAAAAGAGACACCTTTGTGCTGTAAAAAGCCTCCTACCTTTTCTGCTCTCAAATTCGAGGCACAGGCTATTACAACCCTGTTATTTTTTGAAAGCTCTTTAATCTTTTCTGTCTTTTCATCTACAGGTATGTTATCTGCAAATACAGGCTCCAAATCATAGGTGCTCTCAAAATGACTTGCTGTAAGTAAAATCTTGTCCAGCCTGTTTTTATCAAAATATATATCGAATCCGTATGATTTTTTGTAAACTTCGAGGCTTTCTTCGATTTCTTTTTTGTAATTATCATCAAAATTAACAACGACCGGCAGTCCTTTTATGTTGTCGTAATCAAACAAAAACGTAAAAGATGCCTCTTTTTTGAAATTCATATAACCATAACTGTCCTCGGTTGTTTTAAATTCCATAGCCGGCAGTATCTCAGCCGATTCCATAGTCTTAAAAGTTCTCTGATTTGCTGTGTAAAATTGCCTGATGCTGTCTATCTCGTCTCCGAAAAATTCTATTCTTAAAGGTTTGTCATAAAGGGGTGAAAAAATATCGATAATATCTCCCCTTTTGGCATAATCACCGAAATTTTCCACAAAATCTTTTTTTGTGTAGTACATAGAATCGAGGACTTGCACTGTTTTTTTCATACTTATCTGCGTATTGATTCCAAAAGCCATAAACTTATCAAAAAAGTTCTCTTCGCTCATCATAGGTTGAAAAACGGCATTTATGTTGGTCAATATAAACAAATTTTTTGTTTCGTTTATAATCGAATGAATAGCCCTTATCCTGTTTGACATAATTTTGTGGGATGGGGGTATGGAAGAAACAGGAGGTATTTCGTAAGAGTAGAATTTAACTATATTTATTTTTATATTAAAAAAGTGCTTAAAAAAGTTCAAAGATGAAAAAACGGAGTCTATTTGGGCATTGTCTTTGAGGATCACAACCTTGGGATGCGGTTTTTTCAACAAATAGTAAGCGAAAGTCGAATCGTATGTCATTTTATAATGCAGAAACTCCCAAATTTGCCTTCAACGTTTCTTTTTGCATAATAAAATGCAGCATCTTTTGTTGAAAACGGTCCCACAACAACACGATAAAATACCTCGCCGGATATAACCACCCTCATTATTTGAACACCCTCAAGCGCCCACGAAGCTCTATCTTTGAATTTAACCGCATTTGCAAGAACTCTAAATGAGCCTATTTGAACATAATAACCGGAGGCAGGCTCATCAGTATTTTGATTAACCGAGTTTTCAGATTGTGCGTTTATGCCGGAGTTAGTTTGATACTGTCCGTTTTGGCTTGAATGCACTTGATTTGAAGATAGTACTACAATCTTAACAGGAGCGGTTCCGGTTCCTATCATACCGAGTTTTTTTGCAGCGGCATACGATAAATCTATAATCCTGTTTCTAACAAAGGGGCCTCTGTCATTTATTCTTACAACAGCCTCTCTGTGGTTGTTTAGGTTTGTAACCTTTACATATGTGTTAAAAGGCAAGGTTTTGTGCGCTGCGGTCATAGCATACATATTATATATCTCACCGTCTGCCGTTCTTTTTCCGTGGAACTTGTTTCCATACCACGAAGCGGTTCCGTATTCGGTGTAGCCAGGTCTAACATACTGCTTAACCTTATAGGGATAATATCCTCCTCGAATTCGTTCAACGAGATTCCCGCCTCTTTGAACGGAACAGGAGCTTAACGCTATAATGCCGATAACTGCCACAAACGCATATCTTTTATTCATAATATCTTCTCCTTCAGCACTTTCTCTATCTCTTTGGCAGAGCTGTTTTCAACATCTATCTTGTCAAATATTTCAACCGTTATGCTGCCGCCTTTTATCCTTAATTTTCCATACGGCAGCACCTCCTTTGAGCCTGTTATTTTAAGCGGAACAATCGGGATTTTTTTCTTTTTTGCTATCAATATTCCGCCGTCTTTAAATACATTTTTATCTTTTCTTGTCCCTTGAGGAAAGATGAGCATAATCTCGTTCTCTTTCCTTGTTTTTAAAGCCTTTAAGATGGCAAAAGAGGATTTTCTCGTATTTGTTCTGTCAACCGCTATGGCTCCGCTTTCTTTAAGCGCTTGCCCGAATATGGGAACTTTAAACAACTCTTTTTTTGCAAACCAGATAATATCGAAATCGCAGCAGTAAAGCAGTGCAAATATGTCGAAATAGCTTTCGTGATTAGCCATAATGATAAAAGAACCCTTCGGAAAACTGCCTTTGCAGACAACATTGACCCTGCTTATTCTTAAAATGTCAAAAGCCCATTTTTTTAAAACAGACCTGTTTTTGCTTTTTATAAATTTTATTGCGCATAGAGCTGTTTTAAAAGCTATTTTCAGCCATAAGATAATGCTTTTCATAGGGTAATTTTAAATCTCGTGCCCCTTGTGCTGCTTTTGAACTCAAGACTTCCGTCAATTATGCGCACGGCTTTGGTAACTATGGAAAGACCAAGTCCCGTTCCGTCTTTTTTATTCGTGTAGAACGGCTCGAAAATGTGTTCTCTGTCTTTTTTACTTATTCCGTTTCCGTCGTCTGCAACCTCTAAAACAACCCGCCCTTTGTGTTTATAGACTTTAAGCTCCACTCTGCTTTTTGCCGCATCAAAAGCATTGACAGCCAAATTAACAACTGCGTTTTTAAGCAGGTTTTTATCGCTGACAATATAAAAACTCTCTACATCTTTGATAAACTCGATGTTTTTTGCCTTGATGTGTGCATAAAGCTCAAGCTCTATGTCTTTCACAAAGTCATTGGAATTAAAACGCTCCGGCTTGTAAATAACGGTCTTTGTAAATAAGAGTGTGTTGTTTACTATATTATTTATCCTCTTTATGCTAATCATAACGTTGTCGAATATCTCTTTTTTGCTTTCATCGTCATATAACAGAGGAATAAGCAGCTCTATGCTTGCAAGCGGATTTTTAATATCGTGTGCTATGGAGGCTGCCATCTGCCCTATAACGGCTAATTTTTCTTTTTTTCTGCTTTCTTCTTCCAGCTCAACCAAGCGGGTAATATCAGAAAAGATAATAACCGCACCGACAATCCGCTCGTTATCCGTAATAGAAGACGCAGATAAGCTGATTTTCTTTATTCTGTTTTTAACCTCTATTTCAACTGTTTTGGGTTCTTTGAATTTATCAATTAATTCGAATACGTTTTTAATATTTAGATTAAACAATTCTTTAAGTTTTAAGTTTTTCACGCTGTTTTCGGTGACGCCGAAAACGGAGCAGGCTTCGTTGTTGAAGGTTGTTATTCTGCAATCCAAATCAATAGAGCAAACCCCCGTGTTTATACTTCTTAAAATATTCTCAAGATACCTTCTGTTATTTTCAAGCTTAATCTCAAGAAGTGTGAACTTTTTCTTTAAAAGATTGTATGAGTGTTCGAGTTTTTTGCTCGTCTCCAAGACGGCTTTGAACATAGCCTCTATTTTTTCTTTATCCCGGCTCATAACAAAACCTTCAGGGTTTTTATATACTCGCTGTTCGGATATCTGTCCTTGAGTTTTTTAAAATAGGTTTCAGCCTCTTTTTTATTCCCGATTTTTAAGTAGGATATGGATAAGTAAAAAAGCGCCCTCTCCTGATAGTCAAGACTGTTTGACAAAAGTTTAAATACCGCTATCGCCTTTTTGTATCTGTTCATAGAATACAAATTCATAGCTTTTATATAGCTTGCGGCATTTTCAAACACCTTCATCGTTATGTTATTCAAATATTTAAGAGAATCGTTGTAATCCTTATCAAGATACATAGCATTTGCCATCTTAAGGTATATATACTCCTTAACAAGCTCGTTTTTTATCGCCAAAGCCTGTTTGTACAACTCCTCGGCTTTCTTGTATGAACCTTTGAAATAGTTTACATCCCCCACAACAATATCGACGTAATAGACATAAGGCTCAACTCCCTCGATATTTCCTGCAAATTCCAGCGCCTTTTTATACTCTCCTGTTTCTATGTAGTATTTTGCATACAACGAGCCTTTGCAGTTTTTATCCTTAATGTGCGGCAGTATTGCGTGCATCTTCTCTATTTTATTCATAACAGCCAAGGCAAGTGCCAGTTTGCACATATTCGCATCATATTCCCCGAGCGTTACAACGCTTGTATATATAAATTCAAGCTTCTCTTTGTTCGGATATTTGTAAAAATCTTCAAGCAGTTTATCTATACAGACCTTTGAGAAGTTTTTGGCTTTGGCATTGTATATGCTTTTGGGATATAATCTTTTTAACTTCAAAAGATAGTTCAGGGCTTCTTTATAGTTGTTTTGCCTGTAGTTTTTTCTTGCAAATACGTACAAAGCCAACGAAGCTACCTCGGGGTCGTTTGCATACTTTCTTAAAATCTTATCAATGGTGCTTTTGTTTACGCTGCCTTTTTGCAGTTTCGCCTCATCCATAAGCTTTTTGGCTTCTTTAACAAACGCTCTGTTTTTGGAATTTTTTATTATATACTCACCCTTGTTTTTCAAATCGTCATAACTGCCTCTGTTTAAATCGCACCTCATTTCGCCAAGATAAACGCTCTCAAACACATCTTCATTATTATAACTCTCTACATATTTAAATATATCGTCGGCTCCGTTAAAGTCGTTGAACCTGCACAAAGCCTCGGCTGTGTCAATCAACTCTTTGTAGTATTGAGCTATATCAATATCCTTTAATTTACTCGACATAGAGTAGTATGCCAAAACGGCTTTTGCATCGTTGTTTTCTTTTATAAAAATTTCAGCCGCAAGCAGCATACTCAACGAGTAATAGGTGCTGTTTTTTTCGATATTGAGCAGAATATTCAATGCTTTGTCGTACATTTTTTCATCATAATAGCTCTTTGCAATAAGATACCTTGCCTT
>JALVUQ010000098.1 GCA_027035575.1 Desulfurellales bacterium
CGGCTGGGGAGGCACAAACAGGCTTGCCGAAAATGAGCTGGCTCAAAGCGTCATAAAAGAGTTTAAAGCAAGCGGCAAATGGGTAGCTGCAATGTGCGCAGCGCCTTATGCACTGCATGTAGCAGGGGTTTTGAGCAAAAAATATACTTGCTACCCAAGTGTAGAAGAGCAAATCCGCCCCGAAGAGAGAGTAGATGATATTGTTGTAGTTGAAGATAAAGTAATCACCTCTCAAGGTCCTGCAACAGCGATTTGCTTCGCTTTAGAAATTGTAAGACAGTTAGTCGGGCAAGAGAGTTTTGAAACTGTTAAAAACGGAACTTTGGCAAAATATTGCCAAGAGTAGATAGTTAATAGTTGATGGTTAATGGTTGATAGTTGATTGTTGATTGTTGATGGTTGATTGTAGGGGCAGACCCAATGCCATTAAGTTAAGGATTTTATATCCATAAAATGCACAAAGCTTAAAGCTCAAAGCCAAAAGCCGATAGAGAAAAGCATCTCGTCATTCCGTGCAGAAAACTGAAAGCGGAAAACGGAAAACTGTAAATATTTTTTATTACCGTTTTCTGCTCTCTGCTATCTGTTTTCCGAATGAATCCACGGTTTATATAACCAAAAAAGTAAGAAAGCCAAACTTTTTGGTTACAAAGCCTGTGGATTCCCGCTTTCGCGGAATGACGCAGTGGCAGCTTTTAGCTTTTAGCTTTAAGCTTTATGCATTTTATGGACATAAAATCCTTAACATAATGGCATTGAGGGGCAGACCTGTGTGTCTGCCCGCAAAGCCTTGAAAACAACCGGCGAACCGATGAAAAGCGGAGAGATTAAGTGTTGACTCCAAAGAGAGAATGAGAAATAGGTTCAAAAATATTGCCATTTCAGTCATTCTGAGCAAAGCGAAGAATCTCGATAGAATGGCAGTAAAGAGATTCTTCGCTACGCTCAGAATGACGGTTATAGCTGATTTTATTTACTCTCAAGAAAGTTAGGTATAATAAAAAAATATAAGGACACGGGGAGATACACAGGTCGCTCCCTACATTCGGAAAACAGAGAACAGAAAACGGAAAACGGCAATCTTTGAACTGTCACCATTTCTAATCTCTAATCTCCAATCTCTCTTCTTTAAAAACACATCTATATCCGGAAAGCAGAAATTCCTCGCTACCTCAAACCTAAATTCTCACCCCTAAACCCTAAATTTAGCAAAAAAATGCTAAAATCAAATAAAAAAGGTTTTAAATGTCCACTCCTAAATTTACTCATTTGCATCTGCATACCGAAT
>JALVUQ010000099.1 GCA_027035575.1 Desulfurellales bacterium
GTTTTCCCTGCGTAGTTGTGGCTCCTCCTTTGGCTGTTCCGTCCAAGTGGTTTGTGCTGTTATCCTTTACCTCACCGGGTGTTCCGTTCCAGGAGCAGGCGTCCATATGGTAGTCGGCTATAGGAGAGGTTTCTGCGTAGCTTTGTACCGATAATAATGCAAACAAAATCAAAAACACAACCAATATAACTCTGTTTTTTATAGACAATAGATTCTCAAATTCTCTCATTTATTTTCATCCTGCATAGCACTTAACAAAACTTTTTTTGCCGTTTTTACACATATCCCCAAGTGTTCAACATTTTCTTGACTTTGTCAAACTTTTTACACTCCCGACTTTTTATACAGCGATGTTTTGACAAGGTATAAACTATTAAAAGGTTATTCGGTGAAAAAATCGTGAATTTTTGAATAATTTTCGGCTTTTGGCAAGCGGTTTGCTTTATTGTCTTGCTTTTAAAAATAAAACATATATACTCATACCCAATGATTGTCAGCTTGTTTTTGCATTTTAAGTCGAAGATTGTTTGAATTTATACAGCTCTCTTTTTTTGTCGCCTCAAAAGCCCCGTTCAAACCAAGCGCCTGTAAATGCAACAATGAGTGGATGTCAAATAATTACAAGGTAGGTGTATATGAGTACACAGGAAGAATTTACAGGGCTCGGACTGTCCGAGAATCTAATCAAAACTTTAAAGAAAAACGGATTTGAAGAGGCAACGCCGATTCAAAAAAAGGCAATTCCGATTGTTTTAAACCAAAAAGAGGGCGTGGTAGCACAGGCTCCAACAGGAACAGGCAAAACTTTGGCTTTCGGGCTGCCGTTAATCGACCTTCTGGAGGAAAAATCAGACCATATTCAGGTTTTGATTTTAACTCCGACAAGAGAACTGGCTTTGCAGGTTTCGGATGAAATTAACACATTCAAAGGTAAAAAACGCATAACCGTTTCTCCGATTTACGGCGGACAATCCATTGAGCTGCAAAAAAGAAGATTAAAAAGCGGTATCGATATAGTCGTCGGAACGCCTGGAAGGCTGATTGACCATATAAAAAGGGGCAATTTGATTCTCGATAATATATCCTATTTTATTTTGGACGAAGCAGACGAAATGCTCGATATGGGTTTTATCGAGGATATTGAAGAGATACTCAAATCAACAAACGAAAATAAAAGAATAATGATGTTTTCTGCAACAATACCCAACGAAATAAAAGCGTTGGCGAAAAAATATATGCCGGGGTATAAATTTATATC
>JALVUQ010000100.1 GCA_027035575.1 Desulfurellales bacterium
CTGGCTTTAGGTAGATCACAACATGATATAAATAAAAAGCAAAAAAGACTACCGTTAAAACTACCGCTATTAAAGCAATTGATAGTATTGTTTTTCTTACTTTGTTCATATTAATCAACCTCTACTCGCTCAATAGAAAAAAATTAATTATTTTAGGATTCATTCCCACAACCCCCATATATTTCCGAACACGGTGTTCCAGCAATCGCTACACCATTTATCAACTCCCAGATATGCATAGAAATAAGTCATTATGCAGTATGGACCGAAGTACCCATGATCAGGTGCGTTGAAGTTGTGAGAAATTTCATGTTGAACTACGCTTTTCTCTGGCCAATCAAATGGATGTGTTGGATTTTCAGATCCTACTGCATAGAATCCGTTAGAGTAAGCCATCCCATTGTGATCTAAATCGTCAGCCCATCCGAATACAATTTCGTTATCCGCATTTTGAGCCCAACTACAATCTTTTGCTAAATCGTCAAGAACTTGCGATGTGTTATCTGAATCCGAAACATCACTTGCATCCCAGAAACCAAGATACCAAACATCGTACATTGATACTCCAAATTCTTTCTCAAATCTATCTAAAGCTTGATCAGTTCTTTGATTCTAACTCTGAAAAGGACATATCAGGTCTATGAGCCTTATCCTTAGCTATAAATATTTTAACGTAGATTTTTCCATCTATTTGATGTGGTCCTTTTGTACTTTTTACTGAAACTGGGGTTACAGTATCTTCTGAAGTCTTAGGTGGCTTTATAATACCTCTTTTAATCAGTTCATCGACATACTTCTTTGGTAACGGTATTCCATTATACATAATTACTTTTGGATTGTCTGGATCAACTCCATATTTTTTAATATATTCCTGTTTAGCTTTCTTTGAAATTTCGATTGCTTCCTTCTTACTTATTATGAAGTCGTAACCAATGGATTCTACTTCCTTTCTTATTCTCTCTGGCAATTTTCCGTCTTCTGTGATAACAACTTTCTTGCTACCATCTAATATCGTTCCTGCCATGACATATGGTAATTCACCCTTTGCAAATTTGATGTCATTTTCAGTTATCCCGTATTTTTTATATAACATTTTTAATTCTCTTTCTGTAAGCTTTTCTGGTGGCTTTAACGGTTCATCACTTTGCCTCGGTATTATTACTGCACTTACAACGGTCCCAAGCATCACCAAAACCAGCAATAAGCTAACGACTGATATAATTCCCTTCATAGTTTCACCTAAATTA
>JALVUQ010000101.1 GCA_027035575.1 Desulfurellales bacterium
GCAAAGGAGCTTGAAAAATTCAAAAAACCGTTTGTGGTTATAGAGGAAGATACCGAAAAGGTGCAAGAGGCAATCAACAACAACTACCTTGTAATTAAGGGAAGCGCAACGGATGAGGAGATATTGAAGCAGGCAAATATAAAGGATGCAACCGGTATTGCACTTGTTATGGACTCAGATGCGGATAATCTGTATTCTTTAATAACGGCTAAAGACGAAAACAGGGATATTTTGGCAATAGCGCGCTCCAACACGGAAGAATCCATAAAAAAATTCATTAAACTCGGAGCAAAAACCGTCTCTCCTTATCAATCAAGCGGATATGACATATCAAGAATGCTGGTCTCTCCGAGGACTGCCGAGTTTGTTTCCATTGTTATGCAGTCCGACAAAACAATTGAGATGGGCGAGTTTTACATTTCAAAAGACTCTCCCTACGTCGGTAAAAAGATTAAAGAAACAGACATAAGAAGCAAATACAACATAATAGTTATCGCCATTTCCAAACAGTCTCAAGAAACCGTTTTTAATCCGAGAGCCGATGATGTAATAGAGGAGGGTGCAACCCTAATCTGCGTCGGCACAAAAGAGTATATGGAAGAGTTTGAAAAGGTGATTGCCAAATAATGATTGAAGTTAAACAAGATAACGACATCGTAATAATCGAAGGCAAAGCCACATATTCGGAGCTGCCCAAGCTTATGGATAAGCTCAACAACCTCTCAAAACCCGTTAAAACCATTGATATAACAAATATTAAAAAAATAGATACATCCTGCCTTATCTTTTTGCTGCAATTTGCAAAACGCTATGCCGCTAATATAAATTGTTCGAAAAACGATAAAAAACTGCTTGAGATAGTTAAAAGCAACTTAAAAGAAACAACTCCGAAAAAAACCTATCACGACAAATTTTTCTATAACATTGGCGTTGCAGCCTACCGTAAATTGATAGAGCTCTACCTGTTTTTCGGTTTTTTGGGAGAGATTTTTATTCATTTTGCAAAAGCACTGACTCACCCCAAACTGTTCAGAGTTAAAGCTATCGTAAACGATATAGAAAAAATGGGTTTGAATGCCGTTCCTATAATAACTATTTTATCGCTGCTTATTGGCGTTGTTATGGCATATCAAGGCTCAATAAAGTTAAAAGAGTTCGGAGCAAATATATTTATTGTCGATTTGGTAAGCATATCGATAACAAGGGAGCTTGGTCCTTTAATTGTGGCAATCTTGCTCGCCGGCAGAAGTGCAAGCTCATACACGGCTCAAATAGGTATAATGAAGGTCACAGAAGAGATTGACGTTATAAAAACCATGGGGCTGCATCCGTTTGATGTTTTGGTTTTTCCCAAAATAATCTCTATGATTATATCGCTGCCGCTGCTTGTTATTCTGGCTGATATTGCAGGAATTTTCGGAGGAGCAATTGTTGCAAACCTCTCCTTGGGCATAACCTACTACGACTTTTATTTGAGACTATCAAACGTTCTTACGCTGCATACCTTTCTCTCAGGTTTGATAAAAGCACCGGTTTTTGCTTTTGTAATAGCCGTTATCGGATGTTTTAAGGGCTTTAGGACATCAAAAAATGTTGAAAGCATAGGAGAAAATGTGACCATAAGTGTTGTTGACGGAATATTTGCCGTAATTGTTATAGATGCAATATTTTCGGTGGTGTTCAGGTGGGCGGGAATATAGTTATCGAAGTAAAGAATTTAAATATAAGCTTTAAAAGAAAAACAATTCACAAAAATGTCAATATATCCGTAAACCGAGGCGATATATATTCGATAATCGGAAAAAGCGGTTCGGGAAAATCAACACTTTTGAGGGCTATGCTGATGCTTCAAAAATTCGAGGGCTCCATAATAATTCTCGGTACGGATGTCAGGACATCGAGTGATGAGCAAAAAAGTATAATTAGGAAACAATGTGGCGTTATGTTTCAAGCCGCATCACTTTTCACATCTTTGACCATAGGGGAAAATATAGCTGTTTCGCTTAATGAAAACGTTAAACTCCCAAAACGTATGGTTGAAGATATTGTTAAATTCAAGCTGTCTTTGGTTGGATTGGAAGATGATGTTTACTATCTTTATCCGAGTGAGCTCTCAGGCGGGATGAAAAAAAAGGCTGCCTTAGCGAGAGCTTTGATACTTGACCCGCAGTTGTTATTCCTTGACGAACCTACAAGCGGACTTGACCCGGTCAGCGCAGAGGATTTTGACAAAACAATACGGCAGCTTAACAAACTTCTCGGAATAACCGTCGTTATGGTAACACACGATTTGGACAGCTTTTTCAACGTTACTACGAGATGCTGCGTGCTCGGAGACAAAAAAGTTTTGGCAGAAGGCACGCCTTTTGATATTATAAAAACGGAAGACGAGTGGATAAAAAAAATATTTTTCGGTGAAAGAGGTATTAAATTTCAAAAATGGAACCAAAAGCGCGATTCGTATTAGTCGGATTTTTTGTAAGCCTTTTTTCTTTGATAGGTGTGGCTATAGTTTTATGGATAGTCGGTGTCGGTCCCGGCTCCAAGCAGTATGACATCTATGTCGTAAAAACCGACAACTCCGTCGGCGGGCTCAATAAAGACGCCGATGTAAGGTATAAAGGCGTCAAGGTGGGAAAGGTCATCTCCATAAACATAGATAAAAAAAATCCCGAATATATCGAGATATACATTGCCGTCGAAAAGGATTTGCCGGTCAAAACGGACACAAAGGCAAAAATTTCATCAAACGGCTTAACCGGCATATCATATATAAATCTCATAGGGGGAAGCAAAGACAAACCTCTCTTAAAAGCAAAACCCGGCAAGCGTTATCCCGTTATTCAAACCGTGCCTACCACTTTGGAGCAGCTATCCGTTTTGGCTTCAAAGGTAATGAGAAATACGAACATACTCCTTTTGAAGTTAAACGGGCTTCTTGATGAAAAAATGATAGACAATATACACAATACGATTACAAATATAAATATGACATCGAAAGATGTGGAAAGGATAGCAAAAAACCTAAAAGTAAGCCAAGAAAAATTAAACAATTTACTGACAAACACGAATGAACTTGCACTAAGTATAAAATCGAACTCAAAACACGTTGACAATCTTATCGCAAAACTGGAAAAGTTGACGCAGGATACGGATAATTTAATCAAAGAAAATTCAAAAAATATAAAAACGTTCACATCGGCAGGATTAGAAAACCTAAACGCCACATTTACAAATCTTAAAAGTACGAGTTCAAAGCTGAAGGATTTGATTATAGAGCTAAAACAAAATCCTTCGCTTATCATAAGGGGAATAAAAATAAAAAAAGGACCCGGTGAATAGTTATGAAAAGAAGCACTGTTTTTCTGTTTATTGTTTTTGCTTTTTTGATTTCTTCGTGCAGCCTGCATACCGCATACAACAAAAGAGCGTTTATTTTAAGCCCTACTGTCAACTACAACTCCAAGCACAAAACAAACTTGGCGCTTGAAATAATCGGGGGAAATTGCGACTCAAGGTTTAACTCAACACTCTTTTACTACAAAAAAAACAGCTATGAGTTTGAACCCTATGCGACAATATGCTGGATTGACTCTTTATGCTCTATGTTTGAAAACGATTTGACAACTGCCATTCAGCAAAGCGGTATGTTTAAGGTTGTCGGAACAGTCGGCTCCTTTTATGAGTATGATTATAAACTAAAATTTACAATAGAGGATTTCGAGCCGGTTTTTGAAAAAAACGGAAGCTACATTCTGACCCGCATAACGTTTTTTTTGTTTAAAGGCAACAATGAGCCTGTAGGTTCGTATATGTTTGCAAAAAAGATAAAGCTAACCTACATTCATCCCCCAAGCGTCGTTAAAAAGATGAATCTTGCGGATAGACAAGCTGTTTTGGGTGTTCTGAATTGGCTTGAGGGTGTTGTTAAATAACTCGTTCATCTTGTAATTGGCGAGCCTTTATGTTAAAAATATGCTCAATTTTAAAGAGGGAGGTGGGTATTGAAGTACGGTGAAAAAGCCATTGAAGAGGCAGCTTTGGAGGTTTGGAAAAACAAACACAAAGAAAACGATTATGAGATTAATATAGACTTTCCCGAATTTACCTGCAAATGCCCGATGAGCGGATATCCCGACTTTGCTACAATCAGGATAAGATATACGCCGGATGAGTATGTCGTGGAGCTTAAATCTTTAAAACTTTTCTTAAACCGGTACAGAGAAAAATATATATCTCACGAAGATGCAACCAACGAAATTTTTAACGCTTTAAAAGAGATTTTAAAACCCAAACACCTTGAGGTCATCGGTGATTTCACACCGAGAGGCAACGTTAAGACGGTTATCAAAATAGGTTTCTAATTTAGAAAGGAGATTCAAGTTGAAACTGATTAAAAAAATAGTCAGCGGCAACGAAGCGATAGCAATCGGGGCGTATAAAGGCAATGCAAAATTTGCAAGCGGTTATCCCGGAACGCCGTCAAGCGAAATTTTGGACTATTTCAAAGAGTACGACGGCGTACAAGCACAATGGGCTTCAAACGAAAAAGCCGGTTATGAAGCAGCTTTGGGAGCAAGTTTTGCAGGTGTCAGAAGTTTTGCTACTATGAAGCACGTAGGATTGAATGTTGCGGCAGACCCTCTTATGACAAGCGCATACACGGGCATTAACGCAGGGTGTGTGATAGTGTGTGCGGATGACCCCGGGATGCACTCCTCTCAAAACGAGCAGGATAACAGATACTATGCAAAATTTGCAAAAATTCCCTTAATTGAACCCTCTGACTCTTTTGAGGCTATAGGATTTATGCAGTACGCATTTATTGTAAGCGAAAGGTTTGATTTGCCGGTTTTATTCAGAAGTACAACTAGGATTTCACACTCACTTGGGATAGTTCAATACGACCCGAGAACGCTGGATAACGAAAAAGAGCTTAAATTGGATAAAAATTTCAGAAAATACGTTATGATTCCCTCAAATGCGATAATAAAACACAAGGATTTGTTAGAAAAGCTCGATAAACTGAAACAGTTCTCTAACGAAACACCCATAAATATTATTGAACCCGGAAAATCAAACGTCGGCATTATAACAAACGGCATTTCCTATAACTATGCAAAGGAAATTATGCCTGATGCTCACTTCTTCAAAGTCGGATTCTCCTATCCTATGCCGATTGAAAAGATTAAAAATTTTGCCAAAGAACTGAATAGGGTTATTGTTATAGAAGAGCTTGAACCCTATATGGAAGAGGAACTAAAAGTTGCAGGTTTAAAGGTTGAAGGTAAAAAATACTTTCCTCAAGACGGAGAGTTTAACCTTGACATAGTTGAAGAAGGCTTGCATAAAGCCGGATTTATCAAGAAGGATAAAAGCAGCGTTGTTTTTGAAGACATTGAGCTACCCAAAAGACCTCCGGCTCTATGCCCCGGATGTCCTCACAGACCCATTTTTGATATTTTACACTCGCATAGAAATGTCTATATAACAGGCGATATTGGGTGTTACACGCTCGGCAGTCTTCCTCCTTTAAGCGCTATGCACACAACCATATGTATGGGAGCAAGTTTGTCTGTAGGCATAGGTGCTTCCAAGGTTGAAAAAAATGAAAAGGTTGTCAGCGTAATAGGCGACTCGACCTTTTTTCATACGGGAATTCAATCACTTGTCGATGCCTATGTAAATAAGGCGGATATGACAATGATTATTCTTGATAACAGGGTAACGGCTATGACGGGAGGACAACCCGACCCCTCAAGCGGAACAAACCTTTTTAATGAAACATTTACACCCGTCAACATAGCAAAACTCGCCAAAGCAATAGGCATAGAGAGGGTGTTTGAGGTTGACCAGTACGATTACGAAGCAACAAAAAAGATACTGGATAGAGAGATAGAAACCCCCGGGTTGAGTGTTATAGTGGCACTGCGCCCCTGCGTTTTAATGCCGAAAAAGATAAAAGACACACCTTTGGTGGTTACGGATAAGTGCATAGGCTGCAAAAGGTGCTTGAGAATTGCCTGTCCGTCCATAGATTTTAAAAACAACGCAGCGATTATAGACGAATCCACCTGTACGGGATGCGAAGTTTGTTTGAAGGTTTGTCCCGTTGAAGGAGCCATTGTAATAAAGGAAGGTAAGCAGATATGAATATAGAAAGCGTTCTTTTTGTCGGAGTTGGCGGAGACGGTATTATTACGGCATCAAACGTAGTTGCGGAAGCTTTTATGCTTGCCGGGCTGGATGTTAAAAAAAGTGAAATACACGGAATGAGTCAAAGGGGCGGTTCTGTTTCCGCATCGGTGAGGTTCGGAGAAAAGGTCTATTCTCCGACAGACAAGCTCGGTACGGTTAAATTTATGTTGGCAACGGAAAAGATAGAAGCCCTCAGGTGGATAAAATATTTAAACAGGGATTCCGTTGTGGTTGTAAACGACAGAATAGTTCCCATAATCAATCAAACGATAGATGAAAGCAGTATAGATGAGTCTATGAAAACAGTTGATACAAAAGTCTTTATACAAAGGAATTTCCTTGATGATGCAAAAAAACTCGGAAACATAAAAATAGCAAACACAGTTATGCTTGGCGTTTTGTCTAAGCTTATACCCGTTGAGGAGAAGTTTTTTATAAAGGCTATTGAAAATATTGTTCCTGAAAAAATAAGGGGTATAAACCTAAAAGCCTTTGAATACGGAAAAGGTATTGAGTAGAGATTTAATTCTTAATTAGGTAAAAAGAGGTGAAAAATGGCAGATGAAAAATATAGCCCTGAATTTGAGCAAAAGTGGTATAAATATTGGGAAAACAGAGGTTATTTTAAGCCTTCTGACGACAGCGAAAAGGAGAAATACAGCATTGTAATACCTCCTCCCAACGTTACAGGCGTTCTGCATATAGGGCATGCCCTAAACGGAACACTGCAAGACATAATGGTCAGGTACAAAAGAATGAAGGGCTTTAACGTTTTGTGGGTGCCCGGAACAGACCACGCCGGCATTGCGACACAAAATATGGTTGAAAAAGAGCTGGCAAAAGAGGGGGTAAGAAAAGAGAATCTCGGCAGGGAAGCCTTTGTGAAACGTGTCTGGGAGTGGAAAAAAGCCTACGGAGACAGAATTATAAACCAGATGAAGAGGCTCGGTTTAAGCTGCGACTGGTCGAGACTTCGTTTTACTATGGACGAGCAGCTTTCCAAAGCCGTCAGAAAGGTGTTTGTCACTCTCTACAAAGAAGGCTTGATATATAAAGACAAGTACATAATAAACTGGTGTCCGAGATGCCACACGGCATTGAGCGATTTGGAGGTTGAGCACAACGACGAAAGCGGAAAACTGTACCACATAGAATACCCGTTTGAAGATGGGAAGGGCGGTATCATAGTTGCAACAACAAGACCCGAAACAATGTTCGGCGATACGGCAGTAGCCGTAAATCCAAACGATAAAAGATATAAAAACGTTGTCGGCAAAAAGGTAATTTTGCCTATTAAAAACAAACCCATTCCGATTATTGAGGATGAGTATGTTGATTCTTCGTTTGGAACGGGAGCCGTTAAGATTACGCCTGCTCACGACCCTAACGATTTTGAGGTAGGAAGAAGGCACAATCTCGATATTGTCGTTGCAATAGACGATAGAGGCAGGATGACAAAGGAGGCTCTTCATTACGAAGGAACAGACAGGTTCGAATGTCGTGCAAATCTCGTCAACGAGCTTGAAGCAAAGGGATTTATGAAGGATGTCACACAGCACAAACACTCGGTAGGCCACTGCTATCGGTGTAAAACAACCATAGAACCCTATGTCTCGGAACAGTGGTTTGTAAAAACAAAGCAGCTCGCAAGAGACGCAATAGAAGCCGTGGAAAAGGAAGAAACAAAGTTCATACCCAAAAGCTGGGAAAAAACATACTTTGAGTGGATGCACAACATAAAAGACTGGTGCATATCGAGACAGTTGTGGTGGGGTCACAGAATACCCGTTTACAAATGCAACGTTTGCGGAAAATACACCGTTTCAGAAGACGAACCGAAAACGTGCGAACATTGCGGAAGCAGTAATTTAAGTCAGGAAACTGATGTTCTTGATACCTGGTTTTCTTCTGCTTTATGGCCTATGTCAACACTCGGCTGGCCGGACGATACCGAAGATTTAAGAAATTTCTACCCCACAAGCCTCCTTGTTACCGGATTTGACATAATATTTTTCTGGGTAGCGAGGATGATGATGATGGGTCTGCACTTTATGAAAGACGTGCCCTTCAGAGATGTTTATATACACGCCCTTGTCAGAGACCAGTACGGACAAAAAATGAGCAAAACCAAGGGCAACGTTATAGACCCGATGGACGTGATAGATAAATACGGAGCCGATTCCATAAGATTCACACTTGCCATCTTTGCGGCTCAAGGCAGGGATATTAAGCTCTCGGAAGACAGGATTGACGGGTACAGAAAGTTTATGAACAAGATATGGAACGCATACAGGTTTATAGAGCTAAACACAAGGGATATGCGCTTTGAAGATAAACCGAAAAAACTCTCCGCCGCTTCAACCTGGATAAAATCTCGCCTGGCAAAAACAATTCAGGCAACACAAAACGCCCTTGCAGAGTATAAATACAATGAAGCTGCAAATGCGATATATCAATTTATATGGCACGAATTTTGCGATTACTACATAGAGATGAGTAAAATCCATATGGAAGACGAATACTCATATGCCATAAAATATACACTTTTGGACGTATTTGAAAAAACTATGAGGCTTTTGCACCCGTTTACTCCATTTATAACGGAGGAGTTGTGGCAAAGACTCCCCAATAGGTCGGGAGAATCGATTATGGTTGCAGGTTATCCCGAATTTAAGAGCAGTGAAGTTTCCGAAGAGATAGAGTCTTCAATGGAAATGATTATAGACATCATAAAATCCGTCAGAAACCTAAGAAGCGAAAACGGCATTGTGCCCTCTAAAAAAATCAAGGTGTATATAGATGTAAAAGACGAAAAGTCGCAGGCAATTATAGTCTCTTTCAAAAACTACATATATGCATTGGCAGGTGTGGAGAGTCTGACGATTACTCCGAAAGTCAAAGAGCAGTGTTTGGTTCAATCTACCATTTACGGTGATATATACCTGCCTGTGGAGGGCAATATAGATGTTGAAAAAGAGATTGAGAGACTAAATAAACTGCTGAAGAAGCAGGAAAAATCGCTCTCATTCTTAAACGGTAAGATAAATAACCAGGCATTTTTGGACAGAGCACCGAAGGAGTTAATTGAGGAAAAGAAAAAAGAGCTAAAAGAGATTACGGAAGTTTACAATAAAACCAAAGAAAGAATTAAACAGTTAAAAAGGATTTAACGATGAAAAAGCTATTTATCGGGATTATTTTTTTGCTTGTAACGATACCCTGTTCGCATGCCGGTGTTTATGAGAATATAGCCTATAAACTTTCCTCTCAACTGCATATCGTTAAAGGTAAGGTGCTGAAAACAGAGCTGAAAAAGAAAATTGTGGTTTTAAACAAAGGTTATGCTGACGGTCTTTATAAAAACTCAATAGTTTATATCTATAGAAACAGAGGAAAGCTGATACTCTTCAACGATAACTCCAGCGTAACTCTAAAAAAGGGTGTGGCATATGCCTATGTATCAAAGCTTATGCCGCATAAAGCCTATGCTGTGATAAGCGGAGGACTGGAAAAGCAAAAAGATTATCTTATTGGACTTGGCATTATTCCCTGGGGAGAAAAAGAACTTATAGGAACACCCAAGGCAAACGAGAATTTCATTGCAGGCAAAAAGGAGTATAGAATAGCTATAATCACAAGAAATCCCATAATCTATTCTTCTTTAAAGAGCGCACTGGAAAAAACCGGCAGATTCTATGTGATAAATCCCGATACCATTGCAATAGCCATAACAAACAAGCGAATACACTCATTGGGGGAGAAGTCCTCCATAAAGCAACTTGCAGGCGCCATCAATGCCGACTTGGTTATGCTTATTTCGACAAGGCGCTACGATACAATGCACTGCAAGGTTTATAACGGATACGCCGCTAAGGTAATAACATCGTTTAGCGAACAAATAGATAAAAAATCCCGCAATGTGCTTGTAAATAATGAAAATTCAACAACCATACCGGCTAAGAATATGGTTGCATCCACATTGAGGCTCTCACCGAAATTGACATTCTGGGAACAATTACTTAATAAGGTCGGTCTCTACAGCCCGTATTCTGGACTTGATATGTCATCTGCACAATACAGAATTACGCTGTTTAGAAACATAGGGTACGGAACAACGGCTTTTTATGTTGCAGATGTAAACAACGACCAAACAAAAGATATATTTGTCGCGCAGGGTTCAAAGGTAAAAATTTACAACTTCGATTTCGACTCGTTTATCAAAAAAGGAAGCTTCTCATACGGCTACAACATATTTAATATAGATTCGGCAACAATTAACGGAAAAACACTTATAGCCATATCAAACTTTAATCGTTACGGTGAACTCGATTCTGCAATAGGCTATCTCGATAAACACTATAAATTCCATATCATTAAAGAGGGCATACCGTATCACGTCAGATTTTACGATAAGTTTTCCTCTCCGAAACTTCTTGTTCAAAAAGCAGCGGTTTTCAAACCTTTTATAGGTCCTGTTTATGTTATGAACATACAATCGGGCTCTATCGAGAAGTTTAATCTGCCGGTCAAACCTGAGGATTTATATACATTTGAAAAGATTGACGGATATATAGCCTATCTGTCCAAAAGCGGTCAACTATGCCTATACGATACGGACAGCGGTAAAACTCTCCAGAGAACGGCTTATGCGTTCGGTGGCGGAGAAAGACCAATTCAAAGGTACAATTTTGAGCAGAACAATCAAGAGTCCATACAGGAAGTTGAGGCTAAAAACAACGTTTATATACCTAAAGGGATTGTGTTTTTCAAAGGCAAAAACGGCAGTATATATGCACTCGGAGGCGTAAACTACATAAGCAGGAACATAACTATAAACAAGCAGCACTACGGCGGCTACTCCTTAAAACTGCTCAGATTTACTTCCGATAGGTTTAAGCAGGTCTGGTCGTCGGGCGATGTTAGAGGCAGGGTTGTAGGATTCGGAAAAATAGACGACTACATAGTCTCTGTCATAGGTCTGCCAGCCGGATTCTTTGACAGGTTTATCAGAGGCATACTGGAGGTTGACAGGCTAAGTGCGGGTCAAATTGAGCGTTGAAACCTTTAATAGTTCTTTACTACCATAGAATACTGCCTTTTAAGGGTTATGATATTGACATATCGACCTTTGGTCTTTTTAAAGAAAATCAAGATTGTTTAAGGGGTGTATTTTGGTAAATTAAAGGTTAACTCACCGATAAAGAAATAATAGAATAAAGGAGGCGATATGAAGCTCCTTAGAACGCTGAATGTTGGCGGAAAAGTACTTAAAGTTATTCAGGGTGACATAACGGACGAAGATACGCAAGCCATTGTGAATGCCGCAAACTCTCATCTTAAACACGGAGGTGGCGTGGCTGGTGCAATAGTCAGAAAAGGCGGGCAGATTATACAAAAAGAGAGTGACGAAATAGGCTATGTTCCTACCGGGAGCGCCGCCGTAACAAGCGCCGGCAGTCTAAAAGCCGAATACGTTATTCACACCGTAGGTCCTGTTTGGGGGGAAGGCGATGAGGACAATAAATTAAAAAGTGCCGTTTCGAGTGCTTTGAAACTTGCCGAAGAAAAAGGAATAAAATCGGTAGCCCTCCCTGCCATAAGTTCTGGCATTTTCGGCTTCCCCAAAGATAGAGCCGTACAAATAATATTTTCCGAAACAGTAAAGTTTTTGAAAGAAGCCAAAACAGTCAAAGAGGTTCATTTTTGCAATATAGACGCAGAAACCTCTCAACTGTTTCTTAAAGAAGCTGAAAAACAGGAGGGTAAAAAATAGGAGAATTCGTTCAATACCTGATAAACGGCATAATATCGGGCTCAATATACGCCCTTGTAGCCATAGGATTTAATGTAATTTATTCCACAACGAAGATTGTTAACTTTGCTCAGGGCGAATTTCTTATGCTCGGCGGTATAATCGAGTTTTTACTGCTTAAACAATCGCTGCCGATAGGTCTTTCCTTGCTTATAAGCGCAACGGTTGTATCCTTAATTGCGGTTTTAATCCACAGACTGTTTATAGCAAAAACAAAAAATGCAACGGAGCTGTCTTTGATAATTATGACTATAGGTATATCCATCACAATAAGAGGCATTGTCGGCATACTTGTTGATAAAAACGCTCATCCGGTAAAACCGTTTCTCTCCTTTTCTTCCGTCAGCCTTTTTAATCTTGTATTTTCCTCGCAATATGTAATTGTCATTTTTTCAACCCTTGTGCTTGCTTTTTTGCTCTATTTTTATTTAAAGAAAACGCTTTCAGGGAAAATAATGCAGGCTGTATCTATGAATTCATTGGCTGCAAGGCTGTTCGGTATAGATGTCGGTTTGGTACAGATGAGCTCTTTTGCCATAAGCGGATTTATAGGAGCTTTAGCAGGTGCCGTAATAGCACCGATTAGTTTTGTTCAGTATGATATGGGAATAATGTTCGGGCTCAAAGGTTTTGCAGCTTGTGTTGTCGGAGGATTCGGAAACAACAACGGAGCTTTAATAGGAGGATTGATAATAGGGGTTGCGGAGTCTTTGTCTGCGGGATATATATCCTCTTCCTACAAAGACCTCATAGCCTTTTTAATTATGATATTGGTTTTATTTGTAAAACCATCAGGACTTTTTGCTTCAAAAGACGTTGAAAGAATATGAAGAAAAAGACTTTTTTACTTTTGCTTTTCATATTAACTATGGCGGTCGGAATTGTCATAAAAAATCCTTTTATTTTAAATATGCTTTCTATGGCGGCATTGACGGTAATAGTCGTTACAGGATTAAACCTTCTTCTTGGCTTTGCCGGACAAATATCACTGGGGCATGCAGGTTTTGTTGCCCTTGGAGCATATATCTCTTCGCTTTTATCGGTTAAACTCGGCATCAATCCCTGGGTGGCAATTTTTGTTGCTGTTTTGGCATCATCGCTATTCGGAGCAATAATAGGCTACCCAACCTTAAAATTGAAAAGCCACTATCTTGCTATGGCAACACTCGCAATAGGTGAAATAATCCACATCGTAGTGAATAATTACGTGGAATTGACAGGCGGTCCGCAGGGGTTTTCAGGTATGCCGATGTTGTCTCTTTTCGGATTTGTGCTCGACAATGAAACTAAATTTTACTTTTTTATATGGCCTGTTACGTTTTTGCTTATACTGCTCTCTATTAACCTTGTGGAGTCGAGGTTCGGCAGGGCATATAAAGCCATAAAATCAAAGGAAAATGCGGCATATGCTTTTGGTGTAAATGTACATATGTATAAAGTATTTATTTTTACTGTCAGCGTATTTTATGCATCCTTAGCCGGCGCTCTTTATGCCTTTTATATAGGTTTTATATCTCCTTCGTCCTTCGGACTGACACAATCCATAGACTACATAGTAATGGTTGTCATAGGAGGTATGGGCAACTTCTTCGGAATATTCTTTACAACAATCATACTTTCCGTTTTACCCAACATATTAACATCCATAGAGGACTATTGGCCTATAGTTAACGGTTTGCTGCTCATATTTGCAATGATGGTAATACCAAACGGTATGAAGAGGTTGTTTTCGTGGATAAAGTAGATGCCATAATGTCCATAGAAAACGTGACCAAAAGTTTTGGCGGCATAAAAGCGGTTAACAATGTTTCGTTTCATATAAAAAAGGGTGAAATAAAAGCCCTTATAGGGCCAAACGGAGCCGGAAAAACAACACTTTTTAACGTTATAACGAAACTCTACTCCAAAGACGAAGGAAAGGTCTTTTTTTTGGGTAAGGATATGGAGAACTACAAGCCGTATGAGCTTATAGGCTTGGGCATTTCAAGAACATTTCAAAACATACAGCTTATAGATGAAATGACCGTCATAGAAAACGTTATGCTTGGATATCACAGCAAAATGAGGGCAAACGTTGCCGATGCCTTCTTCCATCTGCCAAAAAACAAAAAAGCTGAAAATGAGGCAAAAGAGATGGCTTTTGAATCGTTGAAGTTCTTAAAAATAGAGGATACGGCAAATAAATTCCCGCACGAGATACCTTTTGGCTACAAACGACTTGTCGAGATGGCAAGAGCCTTGTGTATTCAGCCGTATATGCTTCTTCTTGACGAACCGGCTGCGGGGCTAAACGAGTCGGAAACAAACAGGCTGTTAAAGACCATTTTCAGAATTTGGGAGCAGAATGTCAGTATTTTGCTAATAGAACACGATATGAACCTCGTTATGAACTGTTCTCACTCCATCGTGGCAATGGATGAGGGCAGAAAGATAGCCGAAGGACCTCCGAGCTACATTCAAAATAATGAAGATGTTTTAAAGGCTTATTTTGGAAAATAGTATGTTAAAAGTTGAAAATCTGAGTGTTTATTACAATAAAGCCTTGGCTATAGATAATATATCTTTGGAAATCAAAAAAGATGAAGCCGTTTGTGTTCTGGGTTCAAACGGAGCGGGAAAAACATCTCTGCTGAATGCTATATTCAATACTGTACACAAAGAGGGTAGGGTGGTATTTAACAGTGTGGATATAAGTAAAATGCCCACCCACAAAATCGCCGATATGGGTATGGTCTATGTGCCGGATAAAAGAACCGTTTTTAATGAGTTGAGTGTTTATGAAAATCTTGAAGTTGCAGCCCATAAAATCATAAAAAGGAAGGGCAGAAAGGAGTTTGATAAGAACCTCGATGCTATTTTCGACCAGTTCGGAAACCTGTATGAAAAAAGGAGTCTGAAAGCAGGATATTTATCCGGTGGAGAACAGCAAATGCTTTCTGTTGCTCAAGGGCTTATAAGGTCTCCTGTAATGTTTGTTATGGATGAGCCTACCGCAGGGCTTTCTCCTAAGCTTATGGATGTTGTATTTGATTTTATTTCGTTTATGAGGACTCAGCACATCACAATATTGATTGTTGAACAAAATGTAAATAAAACTTTGAAAGCTACCGACAGAGCCTATATAATGGAGGTCGGAAAGATAGTCGATAGCGGCTCTTCAAAGGAGTTGCTCGATTCTGAGAGCATAAAAAAAGCGTACCTCGGAGGATAGATGTTTAAGAGAGTTGGAATTATAGCCAAAGCCAAAGTCAAAAATATGGATAAGGTTTTAAAGCCGCTTGTGGAGTATTTATCGGCAATGGGCATTGAGGTCGTTCTCGGTTGTGAGGCTGCAAGCGCATTATCGACAAAAGAGTGCATAAAAAGAGAAAAACTTACTATGTATGTTGACTTGATTCTGGTTTTAGGGGGTGATGGAACATTTATTGCGGCAACACGTTCTATAAACAAATCAAAACGCGATATCCCGGTTATAGGTATAAATCTCGGTAATATGGGGTTTTTAACTGAGGTGCCTCTGAGTAATATGTACAATATTTTAGACAATGTTTTTGTCAAGAAAGAGTATGTTGTCGAAGAAAGAATGATGATAGACGTCAAGGTAATGAAAAACGGTAAGATTATACACAACGAGACCGTATTTAACGACGCTGTTATCAATAAAGGTGCGCTTGCAAGAATAATAAGAATAAAAACTGTTGCAAAAACCAAAGACAGAGAATACCTTGTTGCCATATACCACGCAGACGGACTGATAATAGCCACTCCCTCCGGTTCAACAGCATACAATATGGCAGCAGGCGGACCTATAGTCTATCCCACACTCGATTCATTTATATGTACGCCTATATGTCCTCATACACTTTCAAACAGACCGCTTGTTGTTCCCGACAACATAGAGCTTGAATTAACACTTGTCGGCGAATCCGAGGATGTAATGCTCACTCTGGACGGTCAGATGGGATATGGCATAGACGAAAATTGCAGGATAAACATATCAAAATCCAAAAGAAGGATAAAGTTATTAACCTCTAAAGATAAAAACTACTTCGATGTACTGCGCTCGAAGCTCGGCTGGGAAGAAAGAAAAATAAGAAACATAAAATGTTAAAAAGGGTTGAAATAAGCAATTTTTTAACCATAGAACACATCTTGCTTGATACCAACTCTAATTTAATAGCCGTAATGGGCGAATCGGGAGCAGGTAAGTCTCTTGTGCTAAAGGCAATAGATACGGTTTTTTCACAAAAGATTACAACCGAAATTACGGGTAATTTTTCCCAAGACTGCAGCATTAAGCTATTCTTTGAGTTAAATGAAAAACAGCTTTTGGCACTCTCTCAATTCGGAATCTCAGACAGTGAGATTGTTATAGAAAAAATCATTAAACCGAAAAAAACAAAAGCCTATATTAATCACGAACCTATTAGCGCAAAAGCACTGTCCAATATGAAGGATATTTTGCTCAACATAGTATCTCAAAACTACCGTTTCAGATTTTTTGACGAAAACAGTATTGTTGCGGTTGTAGACAAGCTTATCGACAAGCAAACAAAAGATGAATTTTTGGAAGCTTATTCTAACTTTATTCAAGCACAGAAAGAAAAGGAGAGCATAAAAGAGAAAATAGAGTTTATAAACGAAAAGCACCCTGAAATTTTGCTTGAGTCCATAGAAAAAACAGACCCCAAAGAAAGAGAATACGAAACCTTGTTGGGTAGATTAAAAACCGTCAAAGCCGCTTCGTTCGCCAAAGAAAAATCTTTTGAAATAATCGATAAACTGTACGAGAACGACAACAGCGTCGAAGTTACACTAAAACAGACAGAAGTTATACTCGATAAAATGTCTGCTGCCGGATTTAATACCGAGAAGATGAAATCAGCCATAAATGATATGTACGATAAACTCACCGATATAAAAGATGAATTTTACAACATAGGACACAGCGTTGAAGATGAGAATATAGACGATATTGAATCACGCCTTTTTGAACTTGAGCAGCTACAAAGAAAATTCAAGAAACCTCTCAATGATATTTTGAAAGAAAAAGAGGAGCTTTCTCAATTGATAGAGGAAAAAGACAAGCTTGAGTTAGAATTGAAAAGGACAGAAGAAAGACTTATCGAGACCGTGAAAATTTTGGAAGAAAAAGCCGATAATCTTTCAAACAAAAGAAAAAAAGCATCCGTTGAAATAAAGGAGAAAATATACACTTTTTTGAATAAAATGCTGCTTGAAAACAGCGTTGTGGAGTTTGAATTTACCAAAAAAAAGATAGATAGAAGCGGGCAAGACAGTGTTAATATTATTTTTAGTGCAAATCCCGACATAAAAGCCGACAGAATAGATAAAACAGCCTCAGGTGGCGAACGCTCTCGATTTATTCTTGCAATGGAGGCTGCAAATTCTCAAATTAAAGACAATTACGAAACCATCATATTGGATGAAATAGAAACCGGTATCAGCGATAAAACGCTTCAAAAAACGGCTGATGTCATAAAGCAACTCTCAGAAAATAATCAAATAATACTTATCACACACAACAAACTTCTCTCTGAAATATCGAACAGGTTGTTTAAAATAGAAAAAGAGTTTGACGGAAACGTGACGAGAAGCTTTGTAAGGCAGATAAAATAAATGAAAAATGTCGTTATAACCGGCGGGGGAACCGGAGGTCACCTGTTTGCCTCCTTAGCCTTTGCCGATTACATAAAAAGTCTGGGATACACGCCCTTCATAATCGGCTCTGTTTACGGCATAGAAAAGGAGAAATTAAAGCATTACCCCTACCGGTACAAACTCTTAAAAACAAAAGGATTTGCCGGAAAATCTCTGCAAGAAAAATTAAAAAGCATATATGGAGTAGGTTTAAGCATAGCTGAAACAGCAAAACTCATAATGAGAATAAAGCCTGCGTTTTCAATAGGATTCGGAGGTTACACAACCGTACCGGTAATTTTATCATCTAAACTGCTCGGTATCAAAACGGCAATTGTCGAGCAAAACTCAATAGCCGGACGGGCAAACAGATTTTTATCCAAATTCTCGGATGTTGTGTTTGTTAATTTTGAGGATACGGCACATTTGTTTAAAAATCACAAAAGGGTGGTTCATTCGGGTAATCCGGTTAGAAAAGATATTGTAATTAAGAAGAGGAATTTTAACAAAGACAGATTTACAATAGGTGTTGTAGGCGGAAGCAGAGGGGCAAAAAGTATCAACCGAGCTATGATGGAATTTGCAAAAAAAACCGACCTAAAGGTGAACGTAATTCATCAAACGGGAACGGAGGACTTAAAAGAGGTTGAAAAAATATATATACAACAAAAGCCCGATTGGAAAGCGGTTGCCTTTATCGATAATATGAAAGAGTTCTATGAAAAAATAGATTTCATCATTTGCAGAGCAGGGGCAAGTACACTCTCAGAGATAGCTTGCGCACGTTTGGGTTCTTTACTTATACCTTATCCGTATGCCATTTACAACCATCAATACCACAACGCTGAAGTGTTTGTAAAGAAAGGAGCTGCCGTACTTGTAGAGGATGAAAATTTAAGTGGAAAAAAAATCGAGAGTATTATATTATCATTGAACCAAAATAAATTGAGGTTGTTGTCTGAAAATGCAAACTCTTTGTGTGTTGCGAACGCCTGCGAAAAAATTTTTGAAACACTTCAAAAAATATAGCTCAAGGATAGTAAAATGAAGATAATATCAATTACTAATCAAAAAGGCGGCGTTGGGAAAACAACAACCGCCATCAATCTCGGTGCTTCTTTGGCTCTCTACGGCAAAAAAGTGCTGTTAATCGATATGGACCCTCAAGCAAACGCTACAAGCGGACTGAATATAGAAAAGGATATATGCATTTATCACGCACTGATAGGCAAAAAGAAATTAAGCAGCGTTATAGTTCCTACAGAAACCGACAATTTATTTGTGGTTCCGTCTAACATCTCGCTTATAGGAGCTGAGGTGGAGCTTGTGGGACATAAAAACAAGGAGAAAATATTAAAAAATCTTTTAAAAGAGATTAAGGGGTTTGACTACGTATTGATGGATTGTCCTCCTTCTTTGGGTCTTTTAACCATCAATTCGCTTGTCGCTTCAAACTCTGTTTTGGTTCCCGTTCAGTGTGAATATTATGCTATGGAAGGGTTGGCTCAACTGCTCCACACTATAAATTTGGTTAAAAAAACATTTAATCCGTCTTTGAAAATCGAGGGCATCCTTTTAACTATGCACGATAAGAGGAATAACTTGTCAAAACAGGTTGAACTTGAACTCAAAAGACATTTTCCAAAACAGATATTTAAGACACTCATACCGAGAAACGTACGGCTTTCAGAGGCTCCGAGTTTCGGAAAATCAATACTTTCATACGATATAAAGTCCACCGGTTCCAAAAGTTATATGTCCCTTGCAAAAGAGGTGCTGAGATATGCCTAAAAACGACTCCAGGCTGGGCAGAGGGCTTTCGGCAATCTTCGGTGACATAAATAACAGTGAAGATAAAATAGACAACATATCCGTCGATTTAATAGTTAAAAATAAAAATCAACCAAGGAGCAAATTTGATAAAAAAAGCTTAAAAGAGTTGGCAGAGTCAATAAAAGAAAAAGGGGTTTTACAGCCTATTCTTGTTAGAGCGCAAGGGGAAAAATACGAGATAATAGCAGGTGAAAGAAGATTTTTAGCCGCCAAAATGGCTAACTTGGAATACATTCCTGCCATAGTCAAGGAGCTTGGCGATGAAGAGTCGGCTGAAATTGCCCTTATAGAAAATTTGCAAAGGGAAAATCTGAATCCTGTAGAGGAAGCGTTGGCTTACAAAGGATTAATGGATAAGTTCGGATATACACAGGAAACGCTTGCAAAAAAAGTAGGCAAAGAAAGAACAACAATTTCAAACACAATCAGGCTTTTAAGCCTTCCTGACGAGATAATAGAGATGCTCAAAAACGGGGATTTAAGCGCAGGTCACGCCAGAGCCATACTCTCTTTGTCTGATAACTCCTCCCGTTTGGAGATGGCAAAAAAAATAAAGTCTAAAAAAATGAGTGTCAGGGACGCTGAAAAAGCCGCAAAAAAAGAAAACGGCACAGATAGTAATAATTTGCATAAGTATGAAGAAAAACTAAGAAAAATACTTAATGATTCTAAAGTAAAAATAGCATTAAAAAAAGGTATGGGAAAAATTGAAATACGCTTTAAAAGCGAGGAAGAACTAAACAAAATTTTTGAAAGGTTAGGGTTATGAAAAAATATTTTCTATCTTTTCTTTTTCTTATGTTTCTAACAGCATTTGCCAGCGCTTCCACGTTGAGAGTCGGAGGTATCGTTAACAACGAACACAACAATCCCGTTGAGGATGTGCACGTCAATATTCTATATAACGGCAAAATCATAGCACACACTATGACAACGTCAAACGGCAGCTATTTTGTTGAAACTCCCATTGACAACAAGCTAGATACATCTAAGATATATGTGGAGTTTCAAAAGACAACCTATAAAACGGAGAAAAAACACCTTACGGAAATTCTATCAAGTAAAAACAGCAACGGCTCATTTGTTTATATAGGCACACTAAATCAAACGCTCCTAAGAGCAGTTACACCTGCATTCTGGATTTCTTTGATTGTTCTGGTTGGTATTTTTCTGCTTATATCGTTTGATGTCCTCCACAGAACGGTCGCCTCCATAATAGGAGCATCACTTCTGCTGTTTGTTTCATACACACTCGGCACATTAAGCGAAAACTACTTTGTTATATCGTTTGACCAGGCAATACAGGCGATAGACTTTAACGTCATTTTCCTGCTTATGAGTATGATGATTATAGTCGGGGTTATGAAAAAGACAGGAGTTTTTCAATGGCTTGCATATAAATCCTATGCGCTTTCAAAAGGCAATGTGTTTAAGCTTGCCACTATTTTGATGTTTGTTACTGCGTTTGTAAGCGCCTTTTTAGACAATGTGACAACGATGCTCTTACTTGCTCCCGTCTCCATAGAAATAGCCATTATGCTTGATATAAATCCGTTCAGTCTCCTGCTTCCCGAGGTTTTGGCATCAAATATGGGCGGAACGGCAACTCTGATTGGTGACCCTCCCAACATTATGATAGGCTCTTATGCCCATCTTACATTTAACGATTTTGTTATAAATTTAACACCGGTTATAATAATTGTATTGATAGCAAACGTGTTTGTAATGAAGTTTTTCTTTGATAAGGAATACAAAAAGGGAAAGATTGACGATGTAAACGCACTTTTGGATAAATTGAAAGAGGAGTACAAAATCACCAACAAGGTACTATTAAAACATTCGCTTATAATACTCGGTTTTGTCATAGCCCTTTTTGTAACACACGGCATACTGCATATGGAACCCTCCATTGCTGCAATGGTCGGTGCTGCACTCATACTGTTGTTTAGCGGTGCTGATATAACCGAAATTATGGAGCACGAGGTAGAGTGGACAACGCTCGTTTTCTTTATGATGCTGTTTATTATAGTAGGTGCTGCCGTACAGACCGGGTTTATATCAATGATTGCGACCTGGGTTAAAGATTTGGCAGGCAACAGTCTTGTGCTTGCCATCATACTTGTTATATGGGTGAGCGCCATAGCATCTGCCATAGTGGATAATATACCTTTTACAGCTACAATGCTGCCCGTTGTGGCTTACCTTACACAAACCATACCACACGCCGGCAATACGCTCTGGTGGGCGTTGGCTTTGGGTGCCTGTCTCGGAGGAAACGGAACACTGATTGGTGCAAGTGCAAATGTTGTAACGGCAGGTCTGGCAGAAAGAGCGGGTTATCCCATAACCTTCAAATATTTCTTAAAGATTGGCGGACCTGCAATGATTGTTTCTGTTATTATTTCTATGGTATGGTTATTGATAGGAGGTTGATGTGACAACACTACATCGCCAACCGAATGAACCGCATAAAAAGCAAAGTGCAACAACATATAAATAGATGACGGATAAAAATTTATTTTTGTGAGGTTGGTGCTATGAAAAAGTTTTTATTATCACTCGTTTTCTTAATGCTTTTTGTAACTATCGCCAGTGCCGCAACCTTGAGGGTAGGCGGGGTTATAAAAAATGTCCACAATGACCCCGTTGAGGATGTGCACGTCAACATTCTTTACAACGGCAAAACCATAGCGCACACTATGACAACGTCAAACGGCAGCTATTTCGTTGAAACTCCCATTGACAATAAACTCGATACGTCCAAGATATATGTGGAGTTTCAAAAGACAACCTATAAAACGGTCAAAGAACATTTGACAGATATTTTGGTAAGCAAAAATAAAAATAACGAAACCGTATATATCGGAACTCTTAACAAAACTATGTTAAGAGCTATAACACCTGCATTCTGGATTTCTCTCATAATCTTGGTGGGCATCTTTGTTCTTATATCGTTTGATGTCCTCCACAGAACGGTCGCCTCCATAATAGGAGCATCACTTCTGCTGTTTGTTTCATACACACTCGGCACATTAAGCGAAAACTACTTTGTTATATCGTTTGACCAGGCAATACAGGCGATAGACTTTAACGTCATTTTCCTGCTTATGAGTATGATGATTATAGTCGGGGTTATGAAAAAGACAGGAGTTTTTCAATGGCTTGCATATAAATCCTATGCGCTTTCAAAAGGCAATGTGTTTAAGCTTGCCACTATTTTGATGTTTGTTACTGCGTTTGTAAGCGCCTTTTTAGACAATGTGACAACGATGCTCTTACTTGCTCCCGTCTCCATAGAAATAGCCATTATGCTTGATATAAATCCGTTCAGTCTCCTGCTTCCCGAGGTTTTGGCATCAAATATGGGCGGAACGGCAACTCTGATTGGTGACCCTCCCAACATTATGATAGGCTCTTATGCCCATCTTACATTTAACGATTTTGTTATAAATTTAACACCGGTTATAATAATTGTATTGATAGCAAACGTGTTTGTAATGAAGTTTTTCTTTGATAAGGAATACAAAAAGGGAAAGATTGACGATGTAAACGCACTTTTGGATAAATTGAAAGAGGAGTACAAAATCACCAACAAGGTACTATTAAAACATTCGCTTATAATACTCGGTTTTGTCATAGCCCTTTTTGTAACACACGGCATACTGCATATGGAACCCTCCATTGCTGCAATGGTCGGTGCTGCACTCATACTGTTGTTTAGCGGTGCTGATATAACCGAAATTATGGAGCACGAGGTAGAGTGGACAACGCTCGTTTTCTTTATGATGCTGTTTATTATAGTAGGTGCTGCCGTACAGACCGGATTTATATCTTTAATAGCAACTTGGGTGAAAGATTTATCGG
>JALVUQ010000102.1 GCA_027035575.1 Desulfurellales bacterium
TTATCAGAAACGAAAAAAGAATGCTTCAAGAATCCGTTGATGCACTGTTTGATAACGGAAGAAGAGGAAATACAATAAAAGGCGCAAATAAAAGACCTCTTAAATCACTAAGCGATATTATTAAAGGTAAAAGCGGGAGATTTAGACAAAATCTTCTTGGAAAAAGGGTTGATTATTCGGGAAGGAGTGTTATTGTTGTAGGACCGAATCTGAGAATGGATCAATGCGGTCTTCCTAAGAAAATGGCGTTGGAGCTTTTTAAACCTCATTTGATAGGAAAACTTGAAGAAAAAGGTCATGCAACCACAATTAAACAGGCAAAAAAACATATAGAGGAAAAAACTCCGGAAGTTTGGGAATGTTTGCAAGAAGTTGTTGATCAGTATCCTGTGCTTTTAAACAGAGCCCCGACGCTTCATAAACTTTCGATTCAAGCATTCCATCCCGTATTGATCGACGGAAATGCAATTCAATTGCATCCGCTTGTGTGTGCAGCGTTTAATGCGGATTTTGACGGGGATCAAATGGCCGTGCATGTGCCTTTAAGCCAAGAAGCCATTGCGGAAGCGAAAATATTGATGCTAAGTAGTATGAATATTCTTTTGCCTGCAAGCGGTAAAGCAATTGCCGTTCCATCCCAAGATATGGTTCTTGGAGTTTATTATCTTTCTTTGGTTAAAGAGGGGGCTGTCGGAGAGCATAAATTATTTGCAAATCCTGAGGAAGTGTTAGCTGCTTTTGATGAAGGGGCAGTTGATTTACATGCAAAAATTAAAGTGAAAGTAAAAAATCAAATAATTGAAAGCACTCCTGGAAGAATGATTTTACATTCTATTGCGCCTGATTTTATTCCGGTTGAAATGTATAACAAAATTATGAAGAAAAAAGACATAGCGAATCTTGTTGATTATGTTTATAAAATAGGAGGGCTTAAAGTAACGGCCGAATTTTTGGATAATCTTAAAGATTTAGGATTTAAATATGCGGCAAAAGTAGGAGTTTCAATTTCTATGGACGATATTATCGTTCCAAGCGAAAAATCCAAGATCATACTTGAAGCTCAGGAAAAAGTCAAAGAAGTTCAAGAACAGTATAAAAAAGGTCTTTTAACCGATCAAGAAAGATACAATAAAATTGTTGATATTTGGACAAGAGTTGATAATGAAATTAAAGAAAAACTGCTTGAACTTATGAAAAAAGATAAAGACGGGTTTAATT
>JALVUQ010000103.1 GCA_027035575.1 Desulfurellales bacterium
CATCCGGAAATCGAGCTGATGGTTTTATTGGTCGATGAAAGACCAGAAGAAGTTACGGATATGCAAAGAAGCGTTAAAGGAGAAGTTTTCAGCTCGACTTTTGATAAACCTGCGCAAAATCACGTCCGAGTTGCAGAACTTGTTATAGAAAAAGCTAAAAGAATGGTGGAACTGGGAAAAGATGTGGTTATTTTGCTTGATTCAATTACAAGGCTGGCAAGAGCTTATAATACCGTTACACCCGCAAGCGGAAAGGTTTTAAGCGGTGGTGTTGATGCAAACGCTCTTCATAAACCGAAAAGATTTTTTGGAGCAGCTAGAAATATAGAAGAGGGAGGAAGCCTTACAATTATTGCAACCGCTCTTATAGATACGGGCTCAAAAATGGATGAGGTTATTTTTGAAGAGTTTAAGGGAACGGGTAATATGGAAGCGGTGCTAAGCCGCAGAATTGCAGATAGAAGAATTTATCCTGCGATTGATTTGCTTAAATCCGGAACAAGAAAAGAAGAACTACTTTTAACTCCCGAAGAGCTTGCAAAAGTTTGGGCTATAAGAAATATTATTTCCGAAATGGATGAGATTGAAGCTTTGAAACTTATGTATTCAAAAATGCTAAAAACAAAAAACAATCAGGAATTTTTGAGTGTAATTAATGAATAAATGCGGTATTTTTGATAGCGGTATCGGCGGAATAAGCGTAGCAAGAGAGATATTAAAAGCAAATCTTTTTGATGAAATAATTTATTATGGAGATACTGCAAGGGTTCCTTACGGGAACAAAAACGAAAGCACAATTATAAGATATTCCCTTGAAGCGCTTGAATTTTTAAAAAATTTCGATATAGATTTTTTGGTTGTTGCTTGCAATACGGCAAGTGCCGTTGCTGTTAATGAACTTAAAAAAGAAGCACCTTTTCCAGTTTTAGGCGTTATAGAAGCGGGGGTCGAAGCACTTAAAAATGAAGATAAAAATTCAAATATCCTGCTTGTCGGGACAAAAAGAACGATAAAATCAAATAAATATCAAACTTTGCTTAAAAATAAAGGCTTTCAAAATATAACGGCTATTGCGACACCTCTTTTTGTGCCTTTGGTGGAAGAAGGTTTATTTGAAGGTGAAATAACGGATAAAATTTTTGATATGTATTTTGAAAATATTGATAAGGGAAAAACCGACATTGTTATTTTAGGCTGCACTCATTATCCGTTTTTAG
>JALVUQ010000104.1 GCA_027035575.1 Desulfurellales bacterium
AGTTTAAATGCAGTCTCGTATTCGGATAATCTCTCCAACCTTTTGGGAGAGTATGCCCAACAGGGGGACCTATCAACACAGACCAAAAAAGAGGCGGCGGGGCATTTGATTGTATTTACGAGACAGGATTTGGACAGAATGAAGTTGAAGTCCTTAACGGAGCTTATTAATTACATACCGTTCATAAGATACAACGAAGACGAATCAAATTTAAGCGATATAACCTATGCTCCGTATCAATACGGAACCTTTAATCCGCTGATAGTTTATCTTAACGACAAAGAAATAGTCTCGCCTTTTTTCGGCAACGGTTTTCAAATATTATCAAAAATAGATTTGGATTTCATCGACCATATCGAGGTCTATCTCGGCGTTCCGTCGTATGATATCGGAATACACTCCTCTTTGTATGTCATAAAACTATACACGAAAAAGGGCTATAGGGAAAATTCCACGGTAGCAGGCTCATATTACGGAACCTACAATACCAACAGTCAATACATATATACCGGTGAAGGTGATAAGGATTTATCCTATTTTTTGTATTTAAACCGCAAGGTTTTAAACAGAAAGAGGAATTACCACAGAGATGCTGAAAGCGGAAAAACGTACGATTTATCGAGAAACTCAAAAAACTACAACTTTTACGGAGAGCTGGATGCTAAAAACGTAAAACTCTCCGCAGAAGCCCTGTGGATGAATTTGGATAATTTTATAGGCAGAAGCTGGGATATGACTACAAAAGGGGCAAATTCAAGATTCGGCTATCTTTCGTCTGAGGCGGAGTACTTTTCAGATGACAAGTCTTTCAAAGCCTCTATCAACTACTCTTATTTTTTGGATATAGGCAACCAAAAATCAGACGGTCCGCTGGGCTTTTTGCCTATTCCTCCTTATTATCCCACGTACAACAACTTTTATTTGAGATTAAAAGAGGAGATGTCCGATGCCAATATTGAAAAAACATTTAAGATGAAAAACAACGAACTGCTTTTAGGTGCAATGGGAAGGTATAAGTACTTCGATTTTCAACGTTATAAAACGACTATCCCGTTAATTGGCGCAATAAATTTTAAGGTACCGGACTACAATAGAGAGTATATTTATGATTTGTATGCTGAAAATAAGTACTTTTTCAACAAGAGCAATCTCGTTATGGTTTCTCTGA
>JALVUQ010000105.1 GCA_027035575.1 Desulfurellales bacterium
CGAATATGTGTTTAACAGAGACTAAAAAGTTATATACAATCGCTTTTTGCTATTTCAGCCCCAGATAGGTATTTATATCTGTCTTTTCGTAGGCTTTTGTTAAAACAAACTTCAAAACCTTGCTGAACACTGCGGGTTTGAGATAACCGGGTATCTTTAAAATTGTTTTGAAGTTGCTGTCTGTTATAACTATAAAGGGCGTAGAACCCCTGAATCCGTAGATGTATTCAAGGGTTTTTGTGTCGGCTTTGAGCGTTTTTCCTTTATGAGGTATTATATATTTTTTCTCTTCAGCGGCGTTTATGTGGTATATGGACATCTGAGCCGCCAATTTTTTGACCTCGGCATTGTTTTCTAATTCGTCGTTTAATTTTTGGCAGTACATACAGCCGTCCAAATCGAATATAAGCATTGTCGGTTTGTTGTGTGTTTCTATTTTAATAACCCCGCTGCTGTTTGCACTGTTAGAATTTTCACCGCTCTTTTTGCTGCTGCAGCCCGAAATTATAAATGCCAAAACCAATACAAAATATAAAACATACGCCCTTTTTTTCACTGCATACTCCTATTTTTGGTGCACATCCAATTGAGGATAGGGTATGGATATGCCCTTTTCGTCAAAGGTTAACTTGACCTTTTCTATTATGTCGAAATAAACACCCCAATAGTCTGCCGATTTCACCCAAGCTCTCACCGTAAAATTAACGCTGCTGTCAGCAAGTTCGGAAACGGCAACAAGCGATGCAGGCTCTTTTAAGACCCTTTCGTCTTTATCAATAATATCCTCCAGAATATTTTTTGCAAGTTTTAAGTCATCCTCATAACCTATGCCGAACACCCAATCAACCCTTCTTGTTTCCTTGGCTGAGTAATTTGTAATTTTTCCGCCTATAACGGCAGAATTCGGCACTATCACGACCTTGTTGTCTCCTGTTTTAAAAATGGTAGAAAACATATTTATCTCTTCAACCGTACCAAGAGCTCCGCCTGCTTCAACAAAATCTCCAACTTTAAACGGTTTGAAGATAATGATTAAAACAGCCGCACCGATATTTGCCAGTGTTCCCTGCAAAGCCAAGCCGACAGCCAAACCGGCAGCACCCAAAA
>JALVUQ010000106.1 GCA_027035575.1 Desulfurellales bacterium
GCCTTAAAGGATATGGAGATAAGAGGCGGAGGCAACATTCTTGGGAAAGACCAATCCGGAAGCATAAGGTCTGTAGGTTTCGAGACATACTCGGCTTTGATAGAAGAGGCTATCGGTGAGATGAGGAATATGCCAAAAGAGCGTGATGTTGAGATAAAATGCTCATATAAGGCATATATAGACGACAATTTTGCAAACGAGGAGGATAAATTTGCCATTTACAAAATGATATACGCCGCAAAAACCGAAGAGGAGTTGGAGGATGTGAAAAAAGAGATATCCGATACCTTCGGAAAACTCCCGAGTGAGGTTGAAAACCTGTTTTTTATAGCGGTTTTAAAGATTTATGCCAAAAAAGCGTTTGTAAAAAATTTATCACTATCCAAACGTGGCGTTTTAATCGAATTTTACATAGATGCTGACATAGATACGGATAAATTAATAAAGGTCGTTGAGAAAGCCGGCGGAAGATTCGTGTCTGAAACCTCCCTGTTTTTTGAAAATAGAGAAGAAAAATTTGAAGATATCTACCGCACCCTCAAAAACATCTTGCAGAGCATAGCTTAATTGGTATAATGACCTGAGATGTTTTTAAAGGAGTCAAAAATGAGAAAAGTTTTAATTTCTTTTGCTTTTTTAGCTGTTTTTTTTATGGTCAAAACCTCTTTTGGCGCTCAGGTGGTTGTAGATAAAATCGTGGCAACCGTGGAGGGTCAACCTATTACGGCATACGAGCTTGAAAATATAGCCGGATTTTACAGGGTGAAAAACACAAAAGCCCTGCTGAATAAGGTTATCGACGATTATGTTTTGATGTACTATGCCAAAAAGTCGGGCATTGTTGTGACCGATGAGGATGTTGAAAAATATATAGACAACCTTGCAGCAAGAAACAATATGTCACCCGATATGTTCTTAAAAAAGGTTGAAAGCAGCGGGCTGGATATAGAATACTACAAAAAAGGAATCAGACTTGCTTTATACAGAAGAAAGTTTGCCTTGAGAATGTTTGCTGCGACAATTCACATAACCGATACGGACATAGAAAGGTATTACAAACTTCATAAAAAGGAGTTTAAAACCAACCCGGTTTTGGTTATGAGCATCATTTCGGTTAAAGACAAAAAATTGGCAAACAGCATATATGAACAACTTCTAAACGGTGCGGATTTTATGTCTTTGAAAAAGAAATTTTCAATGGATACGGCAAGCGAAAGGGCAATTCCCTTATCGGCTTTCAACAAACAGATACAAAACGAGCTTAAGGGATTGAGCGTAGGCGGTATCAGCAATATTATAGAAGCAAATAATGTCTATTACATAGTCAAGATTTTAGGCAAAAAAGGGGCAAATGTCACGTTGGAAACAATGAAAGACAGAATAAGAAATATTCTCTTCGGGCAAAGAATAGAGTCAAAACTGGCAAGCTGGCTGAAGATGGTTAAGACAAGGACGGATATAGAGATTTTTCAATGAGATTAGACCAGTACCTCAAGGAGACGCGCATAATCAAAAGAAGAACCCTTGCAAAGCAGATGTGCGAAGACGGTTTTGTTTATGTCAACTCAAAAAAAGCAAAGGCATCCTACGAGGTGAAAATATCTGACAATATAGAAATATTTTTCAAACAAAAGAAGGTTGCCTATAAAGCTCTGGATATACCAAAAAAAGGAACTCCTAAATCCGAATCCTATAAATTTTACGAGGTGTTAGATGAGTCTTATTATGAACAATAGACCTATTATAGGCATAACAATGGGAGACCCCTCTGGAGTAGGTCCGGAAACAATCATTAAACATATTTTATATGAAACAACAGTAAAGGACAGACTGGTAATTTTTGGTGCAAAAGAGGTTTTTGAGTATTACTTAAACCTGTTCGGAATGGCTATGCACATAAATGTTATGGAAAGTGTCAATGAGATAGAAGAAAAATACAAAGACGGCGAAATGAACATAATACAGACAGAGAAGTTCGACACGAATAAATTTGAAGTGGGAAAGCTTAACGAATATTCGGGACGGTGGGCTTATATGTGCGTTTCTGAGGCTGTGGATGCGGCAATTAACTCAAAAATAGACGCCATTGTTACGGCTCCTTTAAACAAACAGGCTATGAATATGGCTGGGTTTAAGTATCAGGGACATACGGAGATATTGGCTGAAAGAACAAAAACAAAGGATTATGTTATGATGCTTGCCTCCAAAAGATTCAGGGTCGCTTTGGTTACGACGCACGTGGCTTTGGCTGATGTCCCGAAACTAATTACAAAAAAAAGGGTTTTGCAGACAATAAAGGTTGTTAATGAAGACATAAAGAAGTGGTTTGGAATAGAAAAGCCAAGAATAGCCGTTAGCGCCCTAAATCCTCATAATTCGGAAGGCGGTTTGATGGGCAACAAGGAAAAGGAAGAGATAATACCTGCCATAGAGGAAGCGCAAAAAGAGGGTATGGATGTTTACGGAAGCTTCTCAGCCGATACGTTGTTTATTAAAAACAGAAGAACAGATTATGACTGTTTTATAGCTATGTATCACGACCAAGGTTTGATACCGCTTAAAGCACTCTACTTCGACAGCAGCGTTAACATAACGCTCGGCATTCCCATCATAAGAACATCTCCCGACCACGGCACGGCTTTTGATATAGCCGGCAGGCTAAAGGCAAGCCATAAGAGCCTGACGGAAGCCATCAGGCAGGCGCACAGAATGGCAAGATGGAAGCAAAAAAATCGTTAGGTCAACACTTTTTGCACGATGAAGGAATTCTTGATAGAATAAGTAAAGAAATTGGCGATGCCAAAAGAATTGTTGAAATCGGAGGAGGCAGAGGGGCTTTAACCGAACATCTGTTGGAGTTGAATGTTCCCATAACGGTTGTGGAGATTGACGATGACCTCTCTTTATACTTAAAAGAAAGATTCGGACAATATGGTGTTGAAGTCAAAAAAGAGGATGCAGCGCTGTTTAAGTTGGAAGAAAAATCCGTAGTTGTAGGAAATCTGCCGTATAACGTTTCTAAAAGGATAATAAGAAATATGATTTTACAGAAAGACAAAGTTGAAAAGATGGTTTTTATGATGCAAAAAGAGGTGGCGGATTGTGCGGTTGCCGCACCAGGCGTAAAGGAGTACACAAAATTCAGCGTTTTTGTTCAGATGTTTTGCGAAGTTAAAAGGCTGTTTAATGTAAAAAAAGGAGCTTTTAATCCGCCCCCGAAGGTTGAATCGAGCGTTGTTGAATTTATACCATTTAAAAAAAATGCAGTGGGAAAAGATATAGACGATAGGTTTTTTGATTTTTTGGATATTCTGTTTTCTCACCCGAGAAAAACGGTTAGAAACAATATAAAGAATATAATTAAAGACAGGGAGAGCATAAAAAATTACTTAAACAAGAGACCGAAGGAATTATCCCTGAATGAAATATACAAAGTTTTTTCGGAGTGTTGTGTATGAATAGTTATGTGAATATCATCCCTCTCGGGGGGTTGGAGGAGATAGGCATCAACTCCACTGTTTTTGAAACGGAAAACGATATGATACTGTTGGATGCCGGATTGATGTTTCCTGAGGAGGATATGCTCGGTGTGGATATAGTTATACCGGATTTCAGCTATATCTATGAAAACGCCGATAAGTTTAAAGCCCTTGTCTTAACACATGCGCACGAAGACCATGTAGGAGCAATTCCCTATCTTTTGCAGAATGTTAAGGTTCCGATATATGCAACAAAACTGACACTGGGGCTTGTTAAAGCAAAGCTCAAAGAGTTTAAATTAGATGATATTGAAACCGTGGAAATAGAACCGAGCAAGAAGTTTGTTATCGGTGATTTTGAGCTTGAAGCCATTAGAACCACTCACTCAATTGTTGACGGTGTGGGGTATGCCATAACAAGCGGTATAGGTACCATAATCCACACGGGAGACTTTAAAATAGACCAAACACCTGTTGACGGCAGGCCGTTTGATATATTGAAGTTTGCGGAATACGGCTCAAAGGGTGTTAAGCTCTTGATGAGCGACAGCACGAATGCAAATCATCCGGGTTTTACAGGCTCGGAGAAAAATATAAGAAAAGCTCTCTCTTCAATATTTTTTTCATCCAAAGGACGCATACTTCTTGTTACGTTTGCTTCCAATATACATAGAATTCAACAGGTTATAAACACCGCTGTCGATACGAAAAGAAAGGTGTGTATAACAGGAAAGAGTATGCTTCAAAACGCAACCATAGCAAGGCAATTGGGATATCTTGATGTGGCAAACAATGTTCTTATCAATGAAAATGAAATAGACAACTATCCCGATTATAAGGTTGTTATTGTTACGACCGGTTCTCAGGGTGAGCCTATGAGCGGTCTTTCAAGGATTGCTTTGGGCGAGCATAAAAAAATCAAAATAAGACCTACCGATACGGTTGTTATATCCGCAAAAGCCATACCGGGAAACGAAAGGGCTATTTTGAAAATTATCAACTCCCTTATGAGAAAAGGCGCCGATGTGTTTTTTGAGGGTAACTCCGATGTGCATGTATCAGGACACGCTTCTCAAGAGGAACTTAAATTGATGATAAATATGGTAAGACCGGAGTATTTTATGCCTATACACGGCGAATATATGATGAGAAGGAGACACTCCAAACTTGCCCAAGATTTGGGTATTAAGAAGGATAATATATTCAATATAGACAACGGCGATATTTTGAAGGTTATGAAAAATAGGGTTCAAAAGATCGGTTCCATAAAAACAGGAAGGGTATTTGTTGACGGAAAAGGTGTGGGTGATATAGAGGATTTGGTGTTGAGAGACAGAATGAGGTTGTCCACCGACGGGTTTATTGTTATTATTGCTCTAATCAACAATACAACTGGCGAACTTGTAAGCGACCCGGAAATTATAACCAAAGGTTTATTGTATGAGGAAAAATCGCAGAAACTGCTCCACGAAGCCACTATGATGATAAAAAATCTGATTAACCAAAGCGACATAAATATGAAAACGGATGCTTATGAGATAAAGAAAAAAATAAGGAAGGCAATGAATAAATTTCTGTATAAAAAACTTATGCGAAGCCCTATGGTTTTGCCGATTATAATGGAAGTATGAAAAAATATCTGAAATTTTTTAACCTGTTTTTAATATTTTTATCCGTTATAGTTTTTCTGTCTTTAATTTCCTATAACTTTGCGGATGTCTTCTATCCGCACGAGCACATAAAAAACTTTATGGGTTTGATGGGTGTGGATATTTCTTCTTATCTGTTTGAAACATTCGGGATATTGGCTTTCTATGTTCCTCTGTTTTTGGTGTTTGCTACATTTTCATATACGGTTTCGTCCGCAAAATTTGTCAGAGCGGTGATATTCGGTGTTGTTCTCATATTCTTGGGCGATATTATTCTATATGCAATTTACGGAATAAACAGGCATAACCTCGTATCAAACGGATACTTCTTGTGCGGCTCCACGGGATATATATTCGGCCCGGCTTTCAAGTACGTTTTGGGTAAAATAGG
>JALVUQ010000107.1 GCA_027035575.1 Desulfurellales bacterium
GCAGCTTTAGCTTTGCCAAAAGTAGAGCGGTTAGGGTTTCTTGTAATAGAAGATGTGCAGCATTTAATGCCGTTTTCAAGCCCTTCATCACCCAAATAAGCACCCCACTCCCAAGCCGCAATAGCAGTATTAACAGGCGCATGCTTATGGTAAAGCCCCATAACGCCGTAACCCAAATAAATAAGCGGGCGCAAATAAACATTGCCTTTAAAGTCGTTGGCTCTTAAAAGCTCTATTTGAGCATTATAAACCTCTTCATAATCCCTATTCGGCGTAATAGCAACAATTTTCGCAGAGTTATACAGCCTTTTAGTATGGTCTTCCAATCTAAAAATCGCCAAACCCTTTTCGGTCTGATAAGCACGAGTCCCTTCAAATACCGCATTACCGTAATGCAGTGTATGAGTCAAAACATGAACCTTAGCCTCACCCCAAGGCTTAAGCTCCCCATCCATCCAAATATACTTAGCTTCATTCATTTAAATTATCTCCTAAAACTTTTATTACCGAACCGATAAATAAGCTCAATTTTTGAGAGAACGAGACGGGGTAAGATGTGCATAAAAAAATCTGGGGACTACCCGTAGGTAATTTAAAGATTTTTTTATGAGCAGGTTGCCCCGTATCGTTCTCCCCGAAGGGTGCAGCACTTTCGCCCAAATACTACGTTAGATTTTTTCGAATTAGCCTCCGACCAGTCCTTCAAAAATCTGCCTTGTCTTTGAACGAAATTGCAGCATCAAAAATTAAGTTTATTTGTCGGTACGGTAATAACTCGTTATTTTACCCAAAAGAGCTTGAAATGCGGTTAAAAGTTGGGGAAAAGGTGTATTGGTTATTTGTATATTGGTTATTGGTGATAGAGTTTGTCAGTTTGATTTGATTTCAATTTATCCAAAGTTACCTTTTCAAACTCACTTTTAACCGCATTAACGGGCTCATAACACAAAGCCCCCATTCCATTATTTTTTCCACCCCAAAAGTCAAGACAACTTTTCAATTTTTTTAATTCCATTGCTACTATGCAACTTTTTGTAACATATTCTCATTGGCACTATTACAATAAGCGTGTATTGCTTGCTTGAACCTCTCTT
>JALVUQ010000108.1 GCA_027035575.1 Desulfurellales bacterium
TCGTTGGCGATAACGAAGGCTTTGAGGAAGCACTGAAGCGATTTAAGAAACAGTGCGAAAGAGCGGGGATTCTTTCAGAAATCAAAAAGAGAGAGCATTACGAAAAGCCCAGCGTCAAGAAAAAGAAAAAAGCCTTGGCGGCAAGGAAAAAAGCACTTAAACGCATGAAGACAAGAAGATAGCCCCTTAAATCGAGGGGCTTCTTTTTTTATGAATCACTATCTTTTCAAATATGCAATAGAGCAAACCACAGGTTTATTTAAAGAAAAACGTGTTAGCTCCGTTTTAGCTCATTCAAACTCGTCATTTTCAATACGTTTCAAAAGCTGCCGTAAATTTTTATATATAAACCTATCCTCACAAAGCAATTTTTTTTATCCCGTAGAAGCGGATTTAACCTCCGATAAAGCAAACGATACGCCTTTTTTTGTTTTCTTAAGAAAAAAGCTGCCGGGTTTGATTTTAAAAAGCATTGAACAAACGGGCTCTGAAAGATACGCATATCTGTTTTTTGAAGACATAAGAGGCAGTATTAAAAACGGATTTTCTATGTCTGTCGAGATGATAGACAGGATGTCAAACGCCGTCTTTTGTGACGATAAATTTATGATTATACAGGCATACAAATATACCGATACATCAAGAATTATTATGCCGCACAAAAAATATGAGCCGCCCGTATCTCAAATGCCGGATTTATTGACGGAAAAAGCAGAAAGACTCCTGCTTAAATACAGATACAAAGAAAATATCCTCGGACTAAACGGATTTTTGAAAAAACGGCTCAAAAGCGAGGAGGAGTTTTTACGATTTAGGGATATTGCAAAACAAACGTTTAAAAACGGACAGTTTGAACTTTGTGTATATGATGAGAAGTATGTATATCCGTTTTGTTTTTTCAAAGACGGCAAGAAAGTCGATGAGAGCTACATAATTAAACAATTTATACTTAAACCGCAAACCACAGACTTTGAAAATAAGAAAAAAAATCTTGAAAACATAATAAAAAAGCGATTAAATTCGGTTAAAAGAAGGTTGAAGAAAATAGAAACAGAGCTCAACAACGCACAAGATGCCGAAAAATACAGAATTATAGCCGAAAACCTGCTGTCGCATCCGACTATTGATGTAAGGTATAAAAACAGGATAGAACTAAAAGACATATATACATCAAATACCATAAGTATAAGTCTGAATCCGAAAATGAACATATTTGAAAACGCCCAAAGTTACTTCAAAAAATTCAAAAAAGCCAAAAAAGGGAAAGAAATTATAAAAAAAAGATTGAAAGACAGCAGATACGAACTGGAATTTTTGGAGCAGCTGATGTTTGATATAGAAAACGCCAAAGATGAAAAGGAACTTGCCGATGTTAAAAGTATAATAATAAAAGAGTCGATTATAAAAACAAACACAAAAAAAGTTAAACAAACCGATTACGTACCGTATGAACATATAAAGATTATGGGGTTTGACGTATATATTGGAAAAAACGCCCGTGGTAACGACTATGTAACTATGAAAGTGGCAAATAAAAACGATTTATGGTTCCACCCGCATCAAAGACCGGGCGCTCACCTCATACTGAAAAACCCAAACAGATTGCAAAAGATAGATGATAATGTTAAGATGAAATGTGCTTGCGTGGTAGCAAAAAGAACGAAGGGACAAACGGGAGAAAAGTTGGATATAGACTACACGTTTGTGAAGTACGTTAAAAAGCCCAAGGGGCTGAGGGTTGGACTGGTGTTTTATTCCGACTTTAAAACTTTAAGAGTGGAAAAAAGTGAATCCTGTTGATATAGTTTTCGGCGTATTTATATTGATTATGGCAATCAAAGGCATTATAAAGGGCTTTATAAGAGAGCTGTTCGGTCTCGTTGCCCTGCTTTTAGGTATATTTTCAGCACACCAATTTCATATGTCACTTGGCAATACGTTTGTAAAATACCTGCATATTACGCATACGGCTGCCAATGTTACAGCCTTTTTCATATTATTTTTTTTAGTGTATCTTACAATCTTTTTTGTCGGCGTGGTTATTGCATCAATGATAAAAAAAATAGATTTGGGTTTTATAGACAGGGTGTTCGGCTTTACGTTCGGTGTAGCAAAAGCGGCTATAGTTATCGTGATTATTGTCTTAATGATGGATAGCTTCCCCTTTCTACAATCCTTTTCAAACAGTTTAAAGAAGGATTCACGCATATATTCATACACAGAAAAATTCATATATTCAACTGATATGATTAACAGGGTTGAACAAATAGTTATAAAGAGAGGTAAGAAATTATGAGAAAAATGAGGGTTTTAACCACACTAATTATTCTGTCGGCTATTTTTTATATAGTTTATGCATACACTCCTCTGATAAACAGAAACGGCATTGAAATTAATATAAAAAGCCCTAAAAACTACTTCTCCAAATATAAAGACATAAATATTTTTATATCGGATAAAAACGCCGGAATAAAAAACATCTCCGTTCAAATAGTCTCTATGAACACGATTATAAAACTATACAACAAGACCATAGATGACAATTTCATAAAAAACTTCAAAATAGACTTTAAAACAAATAAGGTCATTCCTGACGGTAAAGCCGTCTTAATAGTAAGAGTGACCGACTACAGCAAAAACAACTTCTTAGGCGGCTTTGAAAAAACAGTAAAAAGAGATATTATTGTTGACTCAAAAAAACCGGTAGTTCATCTGTTGAGCGGAATTGACAGAATAAGAATAACCGGAACGGCATTGGCGGTTTACTATGCAAAAGACAGCAACCTCAAAGAGGTTTATGTAGGTGTCAGCCATGACGGCGTCGTTGATAAATTTAAGGCATTTGACGCATCCAAACTCTTTAACAAAAAAAACGTTTATCTAAGCTTTTTTACATACAGGTTAAGCAAAAATAAAAACTACTCAACAAATATTTATGCCGTGGACACAGCCGGTAACGTAACAAGGGTTCATATCCCTGTTTATTATTCCGATATCAGGTTGAAAAAAAGCAAGATAAACATAACCGACAGCTTTATAAGAAATAAGGTTTTAACCATAATGGAGAATGAAAATATACCCAAAAAGGCAACTCTCCTTGACGATTTTTTATATGTAAATAATGTTGTAAGGAAGCAGGATACAGAGAAAATTAGAAAAGTATGTCAAAAATCAGAACCGGCATTCCTCTGGAGAGGCAGATTCGAACAACTAAAAGATTCAAAAGTAACGGCAACTTATGCAGATAAAAGGTCTTACTACTACAAAGGCAAACTGGTCGATATAAAACATCATATGGGATACGACTTGGCAAGCATAAGAAATGCGAGAATAAATGCTGCAAACAGCGGTGTGGTCGTGTTTGAGGGATATTTGGGTGTTTACGGAAATGCCACAATTATAGACCACGGATTCGGTATATTCACCCTATACGGTCACCAGAGGGAATTTCTGGTTAAAGTTGGCGAAAAGGTCAGAAAAGGACAATATATAGGAATTACCGATACAACCGGGCTTGCAGGCGGAGACCATCTCCATTTTGACGTTCTTGTTGACGGATATTACGTAAACCCCATTGATTGGTGGGACCCTCACTGGATAAAAACACACATCACATCCGTTATAAACGAGGCAAGAACGAGATTGTCTTTATTGGAATAGCACTTTAAACAAAACAATGAAATTTGACATAAATCCCACAAAAGAGCCGATTTTAAAAAGCATAGTTTATCTGTCTATACCTATGATGCTTGAGATGGGGGCACAAAATATTTTCAACCTTGTCGATACCTATTTCGTATCACGCATTGCATACGAAGCAATTGGGGCACTTGTAGCATCAAGTATGATTACAATCCTTTTTTTCAGTCTTGCCGTTGGAATTTCCACCGCAACCGGTATGTATGTGGCAGCGTATTGGGGAGCAAAAAAATATAAACGCGCAAAGTATCTATATTCAAACGCACTGATTTTACTGTCCGCCGTTTCTATTTTTGTCAGTGTTTTTGTATTTATTTTTTTAAAAGACATTTTACGCATAATAGGACTAAAAGGTTTGACCTTTACATACGCAAATCAATATTTAAGTATTGCGGTTATGGGCTTTCTGTTTAATTTTGTTTTCTATCTTAACAATACAACAATACGCTCTGTTTCTTTGCCGACAATAGCATTGAAGGTTATGGTTTTTGCCAATCTGCTCAATATTGTTTTAGACCCTTTTTTCATATTCTACCTAAAGCTCGGTGTGAAAGGTGCTGCATTATCGACAATTGTCTCTATATTTTCGGGAATTGTTCTGCAAAATGTAATGTTAAAAAAACGGCAATTCTCATTTACGGGTTTTAGAATAAATAAAAAAATATTAAAGAATATTGTTAAAAAAGGCTTTTTTGCTTTTCTTCAACTATTTTTCAGGATTTCCAGTATGCTCATACTGATAAAAATAATCGGAATGATTTCCCAACCTGCAATATCGGCTTACGGCACCGTTATAAGGATTTATCAAGTACTGCTGTTTATGGTATTTGGTATGGCGAACGCATCGTTTGTAATAACAGGGCAGAATTTCGGAGCTAGACTTATTAAAAAGGCTAAAAAAAGTGCTTTTATCAGCATAGGAATAGCCGTTTTATTCATAGGTACACTGAATTTCATTCTGTATTTCAACAAAGACGCTCTTTTATCGCTTTTTATAAGCAACGCCTATGTTAAAAATATTGCTCTTAACGTTATGTTTTTTTATGCCGTCAGCTACCCTTTTGTCATAGCTTCAACCATATCCTCAAGAATATCAATGGCTCTGCAGGATACAAAAAGACCAAGTTTGGTCAATTTGTTCAATCTATGGTTTTTTCAGGTGCCTTTGGCATATTTTTTATCGTTTCACTTCAAAGAAACAGGGGTTTGGGTGTCAATTGCGGCATCGAATTTAACGGCTTTTATCTTAAACTTTTCCATAATGATATTTAACTTTAAAAGGATTCAAGATGGAACTGCTGTCGTCTAAATTTGTGTTTGACGGAGATAAACTTTTAAAAGACAAAACTATAGCCATACACAACAATATAGTAAAGGATGTTTCAAGCAAAAAAATACTTGAGAAGGTCTATTCGCTTAAAGCAAAGGATTTTGGAGAAGGAGTGCTGCTGCCGGGCTTTGTTAATTTACACACGCATCTTGAGCTGTCCCATTTAAAAAACAAACTGCCTCAAAAAAAAGGGTTTGTTGAGTGGCTTTCCTCCATTATGTATGAAAAAACTAAAGATGTCGATAGTAAAAAGATTGCAGAACATATAGAAAATGCCGTTAAAACACAATTTAAAAGCGGTGTGAGAATTGTTGCGGATATTTCTAACACACTTGCAAGTTGTGAATATTTAAAAAAGTACATACCTTACAGTACGGTATTTTTTGAACAATACGGGCTAAAGAAAGAAAAAGCCTGCAGTGCAGCGAAAAATCTTGAGGAAAATCTAAACAACTATAAAAAAAGATGCGGGCAATTGAAGCTCATACCTACGGCACATTCACTATATTCCACGCACAGTTGTTTAATAGAACATCTCGCAGGTTTAAATAAAAAAGAACCCTTCTCAATCCATTTTTTGGAGAGCAGGTTTGAGAGAGATTTTTTAATCTCCAAAGGCGGTATGTTTGATTTTTTAAATTCACTTGGTTTAATTGAAGAAACAATGAACTATACCGATGTGTTTGATTATATTAAAAAGTTAGGAATATCAAAAAGAAAAACAATATTTGTACACTGCACCTACGCAAACAAAAATGAACTTGAAAATATTAAAGAAACGGGCTCAACGGTCTGTTTATGTTTAAGAAGCAACGAATACATTTCTGGAAAACTCCCCGATATCCGCACTATTATAAAAAGCGGCGTTAATATAGGTATCGGAACGGACAGCTTGGCAAGCAATTGGGATTTGGATTTTATCAACGAGCTGAAATTTATACATAACAATCTTAACGATGTAAACCCAAGCTTGATTTTTAAATGGGCAACTGCAAACGGCGCCAAAGCCCTCGGACTAAATTTAGGCTTTAAAAAGAATCAAACGGCTTTTGCCGTTTTTATGCCAAGCGATGATAACAGTCCTCTTGAGGAGATATTAAGCGGCGAAGGGGAGATATAACGCCTTCGCCGACTCAATATAAACTAACGTTTGAGATTCAAAAGCTCTTGAATCATCTGGTCTGATGTTGTTATGCTTCTTGAGTTTGCCTGAAAGCCCCTTTCGTATATAATCATATTTGTAAATTCTGTAGCCAAATCAACATTGCTCATTTCAAGGTGGCTCGGTGCAAAACTACCCCTTCCGCCGGTTCCGGCAGTTCCTATCAACGCCGCTCCTGAGTTGGCAGTTTCGGAATACATAGAGCCGCCCTCCTTCATCAATCCCTGGTTGTTGGCAAATTTTGCCATAGCTACCTGACCAAGCGGGTATGTTTTTCCGTTTGAAAAAATACCCTCTATAACACCGTCTTGGTTTACAAGGATTCTTTGCAGGCTTCCTCCGGGGTATCCGTCCTGCGTTTGAGCGGTTGTTTGTGAGGGTAAAGAAAACTGCGTCAATCCGTCAAACGAGCCTATGGAGCCGAAATCCAGGTTAATTACCTGAGATGCAGTTCCGTTTTTCCAATCTACCGTTATGGCAAGCGGGCTTGAAAGATAAACGAGCTGTCCTGTTTCGTCGAATTGAACCGTGCCTTTATTGTTGGATACCTCACCGGGTTGCGGCACAGATGCCGTCCATGTCCAGGTTGTATGTTTTGTTATGGGGTCATATGCCGTTTTCCTAAAATCGAACGTTACCGTATGCTTATTGCCCAAGGAGTCATAAACATCTATGGAGGTATCGTGAACGGCAGCCATAAACGGCTGTGATGTTACCTTTGAACCGCTGTTTACAAGCCCAGAAAGCGTTCCCATAATTGTGGCGAATTTTATATTATTGGAATATACGGCTCCTATCTGATGGTTATCAGTGTCACCGTTATTTATAACAATTTCTCCTGAGTTAGGGTTTATCGCAACTGTTGAGTTTGTTCCCCAACCGGGACCGTTTCCTCCTCCTTGAACGTCATACTCCATCTCTTCTCTCAAATCCTCTATGGTGTGAAAATCGTTTTTCCCTGCACCCGAATCGGATGTTACATAGCGATAGGCATTATAATTTGCCCCGTTATCATAGCTTATGGCTATAACATCACCTGCATCTTTTAATAATGGTTGAGATGTTCTTGAGGCACCGTTGGCTATTACGGCACTTTGTGCTGTTCCTCCCTGCAAATTTATTAAAGCGTGGGCAAAATAGCCGTTTAAATCATTGCTCACCCTTATGTTTCCAAGTGTTATATTAGAGCCGTTACCGTTTATTATTTTCAACTCTCCGTCAGGTGTAAAAGAACAAGTTAATGTTATGCCTGATGCAGCGGCTGCGTTTTGAATATCAGCAGCCAGACTGCCCATTGTAGTAAAACTTGTACCGTAGGTTATCGACAGCGTGTGCGTAACTCCGCCCGTGGTTATATCCATATTGAATACAGACGTGCCTGATGTAAGAGTTATGTTATTTCCGTCTATATCGTGCAAGCCTGTAAAATTACCGGCGCTATAGTCGGTGATTTTATCACTGCTTGCCGCAAATTTAGCCAAAGATTTCCCAAGATTTATAGACTCACCGTTAACATCGAACAAAACAGCCATATCATCCGGTGTTGCAGGTTTATTGTTTTTATCCGTCAAGCCGTGAGCATAATCCATCTCTTCAATCTTATCACCGCCGTTTAAGTTGGCTTTTATGGCAATATTTTTGGTCACTCCGGCAGGAACGGTTTTATCCTGAGGAATGGTTAAATTTTGTATGCTTGATGCCGTATTTATCTTGTGCGTTTTATCATCAGCCAACCAACCCTGCACAATAAATCCTTCAGGGTTGACAAGGTTACCCTTTGCATCGAACGCAAAATCTCCGGCTCTTGTGAATCTGTAGGTTTTTCCACCGTCTCCGCTTACAACAAAAAATCCGTCACCCTGAATAGCCAAATCCGTAATTTTATCGGTTGCCTGAAGTGAACCTTGCGAGAAGATGTTATCAACCACAGCAACACTATCACCCAAACCTACCTGATGAGGATTTATACCGCCGAGGCTTCCTTCTGGTCCTGTAGCTCCCGAAAGTGTTTGGCTCAATACATCGACAAAGTTTGTTCTGCCTCTTTTAAAACCTATCGTATTAACGTTTGCAACGTTGTTTCCGACAACATCCATAGCCTCTTGCTGGGATTTTAACCCTGCAACTCCACTCCACATAGACCTTAACATATATTACCTCCTATTACCTTTTTAGCTGTATTGCAGTTTGTATTATCTCATCTGCCGTTGTTACACCCTTTGAATCCGCTTGAAACGCCCTTTGATATACTATTAAATCCGTTAATTCCTTCGATAAATCTACGTTACTCATTTCAAGATGTGAAGAAATAATACTTCCTCTACCGTCTTTATTTGCCACACCTATGTATCCATTTGAAGCAAGAATATCTTTATTATCAACATTTTGTGTTAAAGCAAACATTGTATTTCCGATTCTTTTTAAACCTTGAGGATTTGTAAATGTAGAAACAGCCAATTGAGCAATCGAATAACTCTTGCCGTTTGAATAAGAGCCTACAATGTTACCCTGATAATCGATATTTACTTTCTCCAAACGACCTGAGGGAGAGCCATCCTGGTCTTGAAAGCTCGTATCCGAATCCAAAGCAAATTGGGTTAAACCAGAATATTGATTGCCTTCGTAACTGCCGCTATCGGTATCCCATAAATTAAGTGTTAACTGTGTAGGCTGGTAACCGCTATTCAATTTCACACCTATTGTAGGTGATGTGACATCTTCAGAAAGACCTCCGTTATTATCAAAAGTTATAACACCCGTGTTATTGGTTAAACTGCCGCCCCCATCAGGAAGCACAGCCTCATAAGACCACCTGTTTGTAGCTATTTTTTTAAATACAATATCAATCTTATGCTTTTCACCGGAGGAATCATAAAAAAACGAATGAACAATATGAGTTGCCACATTTACCTGCTGCGTTGAAGCTGTTTTAGAAGGGGCTATAACCTGATTCAAGTTAGATATTATTGTAGTAAGTTTCTGATTTTCGTCGGTTGCAGGCTGAACCTTTATATTGAGATTATCCGTCGTACTGTTGTTTCTAATCTCAATAGACCCGTTATTTACTTCCGCTGCAGCATTAACCCCGTCGTTTGACATATCTGAATTCATAAGATTTACCAAATCTCCCAAGGTCGTAAACCCCTCCGCACCCTGAGACACACTGCCGTTTGAGTCATATTCGTATGTATGCCATGTATTGCCGTTATCGTAACTCACCTTAAAATTATTTCCGTCTTGAACGTCTAAGGAGTGACCGTTTGAGTCAAACAATACGTCAAAGTTTTTATCACCCTCGGCAGCTGAATACTCCTTAACACTATCTCCCCCGTTTAGGTTAGCCTTAAACCTGATATAGGTAGAAGATACTGCCGGAACACTTTCGTAATTAGCAATATTTATGGGTTCAACATCTCCTGTTGGAATACCCGTTGTTTCGTCTTTTGGTATTGCAAAACCCTCCCCCGATACAGCAGGTTGAGCTAACCAACCAACAACCTTATACCCTTCAGGATTAACAAGATTGTTATCAGCATCAAAAGAAAAGTCACCGGCTCTTGTAAAGTAGTAGGCACCTTTTTGCTGAGCGTTAGGATTAAGAAGAGTGAAAAATCCTTTTCCCTCCAAGGCTACATCTGTAGTCTTATCCGTATTCATTAGCTCTCCTTGGGTTAATATAGTGTCTGTTGAGGAAAGAATAGAGCCCAAACCTATCTGCATGGGATTGGTTGTGGCGGTTCCGGCTTTCATAGTTTGAGAAAACAGAGATGCAAAGGTGGGTCTCGTCCTTTTATAGCCTATGGTGTTAATGTTGGATATGTTGTTTGAAATACTATCAACACCGTTTTGTTGAGTTAAAAGGGCGTTCTCTGAAGTATAAAGTGCTCTAATCATCTATCAACCACCCCCTTCAAATACACTTTTGACATCATCCAAATTGATTCTTTTATTTTGGTCTGTAACCAACATTACACCGGATGAATCAAATTGAACAGCTATTACCTTGCCGGCATTTTTTTCTATAGGGATAGTGGAACCGTCTGCTGTCACTGCTGACAAGCTGACAGAATATGTACCGCTCGGAACATAATTGCCCTTGTTGTCTTTACCGTTCCAGACAAACTGATGATTACCGGCTTTTAATTCTCCCAAATCTATATTTGCAACATTATTACCCTTCTTATCAACCACACTGACCTTCACATCAGCATTTTCAGCCAAATGAAATTGAACTGGGTCTATTTTAGAACCGCTTACCTTTATACTGTTTGAATCCGTGGCAATATATTTTCCCAGATATGAGGCTGCATAACTCTTATCGTTTTTATTGAACTTTGAGGATACATTCTCAATTGCACTATTTAAGTTTTGCAGTTGTTCAAGCTGTGAAAAACCCGTATTCTCCTGAATAAACTCATCGTTATTTAATGGGTTTAGCGGGTCTTGATACTTCAATTGAGCAATGAGTAGTTTTAAAAACCCTTCTTTATCTATTACCCCTTTCGGATTTTCTACCGCATCTTTACTTTTCAAGCTATTTAAAGCATTTGTACTGTTTGCAATTGTTGCAACATCCATATAAAACCTCCTATACGGTTATATCAACCCCTGCAAGTCGGAGCTTATTTTTATAAACCATTTTTTTTGGTGTATCTGAAAATTCTCCGCTTGCCACGCTTTTTCCGAATGAACCGAAATTTTGCCCCCCTGCTGCACTTTGTTGATTTCCGTTTGCCGTACCTTGATTTTGACCGCCTCCGAATCCCGGCTGCTCGTTAAACCCGTTATGCACATCTATATGAGTAACCTTGATGCCTTGTGAATTCAAATATGTCTTTAATCCGTCGGTATGAGTATTTATCAATCTCACAACATCTTTATCCTGCGCCGTTATAAATGCAGAAATATTTTTATCTTTATCCATTTTTATCCTCAATTCCAAAACTCCTATGTGCGGCGGCTCCAGTTTGATGGTTACCGTATTGTTAAACGGCGGTTTCATTTTCATCATCTTGTCTATATTTTCGATTATTTTGTCCATTGGGTAGTGAGTTGTTAGATTTTTGATACCTATATCAACTGTATGAGTATTACCCAAATTATGCGCAGATACGCTCAAGGCATTTTCAATTGCATCTTTATTCTTCTTTGTGTTTGCTATTTCAACTTCTCTTGAAAATAGTTTTGAAACAAGCAGGTCTTTTGCAGCCTTCATATTTGCAGGGTTTTTTAAGACTGCTTTATTGTTTATATGAACGTTAAATTTCACGGCTTTATCTTTAGCAAGAGCTTTAGTATAGTGCCAGCCAATAGGCTTATCCTGCTTACTATCAGATAAATCTTCCACATCAAAAGATACTACCTTTACAATTTTATTGTTTTTAACGTTCTTTAAAGTCTCTATTTTCACGGTTTTATTCTGTTTTTGAACGGTATTGACAACGGTTTGCAGTTGGCTATCAAAATTTTTCGCAGCATTTTCCGTTGAGCTTACAGTTTGAGATGTGTTACCTTTTATCCTGTTTGGCTTATTTGAGATTATCTTTGATAAAATCTCTTTTTTTGTATGTTCATTATCCTCTTCTGCAACCTTAACCTCTTTTATATTCAACCTCTTTGTATATCCGTCACTTATTTTATCAACACTATCTTTTCTGTTTTTAGTATCTGCCGCTTCTGTTTTTAAACTTACACACTTTGTTTCTTTTTTATTTTTAGCCTCAATATTCATACTTGTTTCTACGATTACCTTTTTCTTATCGCTTTTTACGCTGTCTTTTTTGTTTGTTTCTAACATACCGTGCCGTTTTGAGTTTTTAGCCTTCTTATCATCTCGAACAATCGTTACTTCTGCTTCATGCACATTGTTGTTCTTTACGCTTTGAACATTCTTTTTTTCAACAATGACATTTTTATCATCCGCTATATTTCTGTTTACTGCTTTTTTCTGTGTTTTTTCGTCTGTTTTTGTTTCTTTAAAGCTCAAGACAGCCTTAGGCTTATCAACGTCCTTTTTAGACATAGTTTTATCGACATTTTTTAAAGAGTCTGGGGTTTTTGCCTTTGATAAAACGGCTCTTTTTTCACCTTCTATTTTTGCGCTTTCCAAAAACTTACCGGTATTGTTTTTAACGGATGCCTGCTCTGTTTTAGTAAGTTCCGTTTTGCCTTTGGTGCTCTCTTTAAAATCAGCTTTTTGTGGATTTTCTTTAACTCTTATAGTTCCGTTTTTAACGGACTTTTGTTCAATTTTTTTAAGTATAACATTTTTATCCTTCTCTTTTTTGACACCGATTGTTTCTTTCTTACCATTAAACTTACCGGCATTTTTTAAAGATTTCTTTTTACTGCCTTCAACGGACTTTACACCTGTTTTTGTATTACCTGTTTTTGTATTACCTGTTTTTTGAGATGCAACAAACATATGCGAGTTTGGGGCAGATGAGCTTTTTGGCTTATCATCCCTTTTGTGTTCTGTTTTATGCTCCTTATTATTCGTATTTCGCTCAATATTATCCGTCATACTAGAATGTTTGACTCTGTTTTCTCCTTTAAAGGTCTTATCAAGCACTTCCTTAAAAGAAGAGTCCTCTGCTTTTACACTTTTTTTACTTGATAAGCTCTCCTTTGGGAGTATATTCTCAATCGGCAGAGATTTAATCATACTTCCACCTCACAATTCACCTACGGTGGAAGTAGCAAAAAATGTTCCTAAAAAGGAGGTTGAAAATGAAACTACCAAGCAGTGTTCAAATGAAACAGATGGACAAAGAGGCTATAAAAACCGGAATACCGGACATTGTTTTAATGGAAAATGCGTCGGTTAAGTCATTTTTTCAAATAAAAAACAGATATGAAAATATTGAAGGGGCTCTAACCGTAGCTTTTGTAGGCGTAGGAAACAACGGAGGCGATGCAATTGCCATATCCCGCCATCTATACAATAACGGCGCAAACGTTTTTATCTATATGTTAACTGACGAAGAAAAACTCAACGCTTCACCCAAAACAAACTTCGAAATAGTAAAAAATATGGGCATTCAATACAAAATTGTGAAAAACGAAAGCGATTTTGACGAAGAAATTATTAAAGAAAGCGATATTATAATAGACGGCATCTTCGGCATAGGATTATCAAGAAACGTTGAAGGCATATTTAAAAAGGCTATTGAACTCATTAACGATTCTGACGCATTTATCGTGAGTGTTGATATACCCTCAGGCATAAAAGCCGACAGCGGAGAGGTAATGGGTGAAGCAGTAAGAGCCGACTTAACAACCACATTCGCACTTGCAAAACCCGGTCACTTTCTTTATCCCGGCAGAGAACATTCTGGAGAGGTTGAAGTAGTGGACATAACAACACCGAAGTATATTTTAGATGAATTTAATGCGGATTTTTACGCCATAGAAAAAGAAAATATTTCAATAAACTTCAGAGAGCCTACATCACATAAAGGAACATACGGTCATTTGAATATAATAGGCGGCTCAAAAGGCAAATCAGGAGCTGTTATACTGGCTTCAAAGGCAGCGTTAAGGTGCGGAGCGGGACTTGTGAGTGCCACTATCCCAAACTCAATCAATACGGCTTTTGAAGCAAACATTGTTGAAGCTATGAGCTGCCCTGTTGGAAATTCTGATGAAAAAACATTTTCAGATAAAGACATATCTGAAATTTTGGAATTTGCAAAGGATAAAGATGCTGTGGCTTTCGGTATGGGGTTGGGGGTAAACGACTCAACTAAAAAGCTTACAAAACATATCTTAAGAATTGACAAACCGATTTTAATAGATGCAGACGGAATTAACTGCTTATCTGAGAATGTTGAACTTCTAAAAGCAAGAAAAGAACCTACGATACTGACTCCTCACCCCAAAGAGTTTGAGAGATTGACAAACTTAACCGTAAAAGAGATTGTGAAAAACAGGCTTTCCATAACCAAAGAGTTTTCAAGCGAGCATAACGTTATACTTGTTTTAAAAATGGCTGATACGCTTATATCAACCCCTCAAGGAAAAATTTACATCAATACGACAGGGAACCCCGGTCTTGCAACGGGAGGCAGCGGCGATATCTTAAGCGGAATGATAGCCTCCTTTTTGGCTCAAGGATACGAAGCGCTCCAATCCTGCATAAACGGCGTTTTTTTGCACGGATTAGCTGCCGATTTGGCTTACGATGACGGCTTCAGCTATGAAAGTTTAACTCCGCAAGATGTAATTGAATATATAAACGAAGCCATTGTTGAAATAACCGGATGATTTTTAAGGGATGCAGGCGGAAACCGAGTTATCTTTTGGGCAGTAGCACACTCTGTTTCTGCCTGATTCCTTTGCTTTATAGAGGGCATCATCGGCTCTTTTTATAAAGCTCTCTATCTTTTCGTTAAAATCAAGAGAGGTCACTCCAGCCGAGATTGTTACATTAATATTTAAATCACGTATATGTATTGTTCTGCTCTCAACCGCTCTTCTAAGTTTGTCAGCCACTACACAGGCATTTTCCAGACTTGTATGCGGCATAACAACACAAAATTCCTCACCGCCAAACCTGCCTGCCACATCGGCTTGTCTGACGGAAGAATTTATAAGCTCCGCAACCTCCTTCAACACTTCATCACCTATAAAATGCCCGTATGTATCATTCACAACCTTAAAACGGTCAATGTCAATCATTAAAAAAGATAGCTCTTTTTTATATCTGACGGAGGAGGAGAACAGGTGCTCTAAAATTTTAAAAAGCATTCTTCTGTTGTATAGTTTTGTCAAATAATCCAATTCGGATTCCTCTTTAAGCCTTTTGACCAGTTTTCCTCTGTTAACATTAGCCATAACCCTTGCATAAAACTCAACCAGATTGTACGGCTTTGATATAAAATCATCCACACCGCTTAAAAACGCTTTTTCCATCATTTCTGTTTTGGTTTTATCCGAAGATGCCGTAATGCCTATGATTGGAATATATTCAAAGCGCGAATCTTTCTTTAGTGCTTTGGCTATTTGAAATCCGCTTGCTCCGGTCAAATGCAAATCAAGCAGTATGGTATCAACATCTTCACCTTTCAATAAAACCTCTATAGCCTCTTCTCCGCTATAAACACTCACGGGCTTTAAATGCTTCAATTTAAGCTGCTGAGATATGGTATGATTTTGAAGTTTTGAATCCTCTACAACCAGAACAATACCTTTGTTTATATCCCCTTTAAAAAAATCGTTTAAATATTTATACAGCTCTCCCGATTTGAAGGGTTTTTTCAAATAATCGAATGCCCCGTAATCAAAAGCTCTGTTTTGAAAATATTCATCCTCGCTTGCCGTCAAAATAACAACAGGCAAATTTTCCATTTCCGGTTTTTGTTTTATTTTTTTAATAAGCTCCCACCCGTTCATCTTGGGCATTTCACCGTCTATTATGGCAAAATCAAAATCGCTGTCATTTTGAAGAAATTCATACGCCTCAACACCGTCTTGAAAAATTTCCAATTCGTAGGAACTTTCGAGTTCTCTTTTTATCATCTTCCTGACAAAATCACTGTCATCGCAAACCAATATCCTATTCATATCTATCCTCCCAAAATTTTAGCCATATCTTTGGCAAAATAGGTGATTATTATATCCGCACCGGCTCTTTTTATAGAGGTCAACATCTCAATCATAATCTGCTTTTCATCTACCCAACCCCGTTTGGCTGCGGCTTTAACCATAGAGTATTCCCCGCTTACGTTGTATGCTGCAAGCGGCATATATTCAAACCTCTCTTTAACATTTCTTATCACGTCAAGATACGATAAAGCAGGTTTAACCATAAGATAATCAGCACCCTCCTCAATATCCAGCATACACTCTTTTATGGCTTCATCTGCATTTCTGTAGTCCATTTGATATGACTTTCTGTCACCGAAAGCAGGAGCGGATTCGGCGGCGTCCCTAAAAGGACCGTAAAATGAGGATGAGTATTTCACCGAGTAAGACATTATAGCCGTATTATAAAAACCGTTTTCATCAAGAGATTCCCTGATTACTTTAACCATTCCGTCCATCATTCCGCTTGGAGCAATAATGTCTGCACCCATTTTGGCATACACATAAGCCTCTTTCTTTAGCATATCGAGCGTAGGGTCGTTCAACAGCTCCCCTTCTTTGTTCAATACTCCGCAATGACCGTGAGATGTATATTCGCAAAAACAGGCATCGGCTACTACAACCAATTCCGGCACGGCGGATTTTACCTCATATATTGCCTTTGCTATGATGCCATTCTCGTCATAAGCTTGTGTGCCGAGTTCATCTTTAACATTCGGTATTCCAAAGAGGATAACCGATTTTATACCGAGCAAGTAGGCTTCTTTAACCTCTTTTACAGCCTCGTCGATGGATAGTTGATAAATTCCCGGCATTGAGTCTATGGGATTTTTCACATTTTTCCCTTCTCTCACAAATATCGGATAGACAAAATCGCTTATGTTCAAATGGGTCTGAGCAACCATATCCCTTATATTTTCAGTCTTTCTTAACCTTCTTGCCCGCGTTTCTGGAAACTTCATACCTCACCCCCTTCAAAATCAAAGGTCATTTGTAAAATAATATTGAATATTTGCCTTCTGTCAAACCTATATTTACTTTTTAAGCCTCTTGATATACAATCCATCTATGAAAAAGTCAAACATAACCAAAGGCATAGTCTATTCCGATGAGGAAATATTTGAAACCATCTTTAGAAACGGCTCGGTTAGAATAGAGCGGATTATCTCCAACGGGCAGCAATCGCCAAAGGGATTTTGGTATGACCAAGACGAGTATGAATTTGTGAGCGTTGTTGAAGGATGTGCCGTAGTTGAATTTAAAAACGAGAGTGTAAAACTTGAAAAAAACGACTACATAATTATAGAGCCGCACAAAAAACACAGGGTTTCATACACATCCTCTCCGACTGTTTGGCTCTGTATATTTTTTAAATGAGAAACGAATTCGATATTTTTCAGGATAAAAAACTCATAAGTGAAATACCCAAAGAACCGGGAGTGTATATAATACGCTCAACTGAAAACGAGATACTCTACATAGGCAAGGCAAAAGATTTGCAAAAAAGGATAAAAACCTATTTATCACCCGACAAACTCGATATTTTTAAATCCTCAATGGTAAAAGAGGCAAAATCCGTTGAGATTATTGTTGTCTCAAGTGAACTTGAGGCACTTCTTTTGGAATCGAATTTAATCAAGGAGCACAGACCTCCCTACAACGTTGTTTTGAGGGATGACAAAAGTTATCCCTATTTACGCATCAGTCTGTCTGAAAAGTACCCTCGCCTCTCCATTGCAAGGAGAATCAGAAACAAAAAAGATTTCTATTTCGGTCCTGTGACACCCGCCGACAAACTCAAAAAATTGATTAAAATCTTAAAATCTTCATACAAAATAGCTCAAAAAAACGATAAAAGCTGCCAAGGCGCAAGTTCCGCCTGCATATACTACCAGATGAACTTATGCAAGGCTCCCTGTGTGGGATATATAAGCAAAGAGGAATACGACAAAATGATTAATGAAATAAAAAGCATACTGTCAAACCCGCGCCCTTTAAAAAAACGTCTCAAAGATGAACTTGAAACCTGTATTAAAAGTGAAAATTTTGAGAGAGCAATAGAAATAAGGGATAAGCTTAAAGCTATGGAGATACTGGAAGATAAGCAAACCGTCAGTGAAATCAATGAAGATTTTCTCGACGTTTTTGTTTTTGAGAAAAGAGAAATCGTCGTGTGCGCATACATAATAAATATTCGCTTCTCAAATATGGTCGGCAGCAGAAGCTATTTCTTTTACGACAGCAGGTTCGATAATGATGCAAAAGAGAGTTTTCTTGTTCAATACTACTCCTCGGGAGAGGTAATTCCGGATATAATTTTAACCGATTTCTTAAAAAGCTCGCAGACCGTATCAAAAGCGATAGAAAAATTCGGCAAAAAGCCGACTATTGTCACACCTCAAAAAGGTAAAAAAAGGGCTTTATTGAACCTTGCCAAAAAAAATGCCGAGATTTTACTTAAAACCCACACTAAAAACATAAAAGGCAATATAGAACTGTTCGGTAAAATCAAAGAAGCGTTCTCATTAAGAAAAATACCCTATATAATTGACATTGCAGACATCTCACATACGGGATTTGAAAATGTCGTCGGAGGAGTTGTAAGGTATTCGATTAACGGATTTGAAAAAGATATGTACAGGCGTTACTCTTTAAAAAAGAAATTTGAATCTGAAGCTATGGAAGAGCTGCTGAAGCGGCACAAGCAGCTGCTGCTTAGGGGTTACAAAAAATTGCCGGATATGGTTCTTGTTGACGGTGGAATAATACAGATAGAATCCGCAAGCAGAGTTTTTGATAAAAACACGGTTATAGGCATTGCAAAAGAAAAAGAAAAAGGCAAAGCCAAAAGAGACTTGGGGGATGTTGAAGATAGAATATTTTTTAAAGGCAAAATAAAAAATGTTGATAAAGATATTCTAATGTTGTTTCAAAAGTTAAGAGACGAAGCACACAGGTTTGCAATATCATACCACAGAAACAAAAGAGAGAAATCAACTGTATCAAGCATTCTTGACAGAGTGGAATTTATCGGCATAAAAAGAAAAAAAGCCCTATTTGAAAAATTCGGCAGTATGGAAAATATCAAAAAAGCCTCGGTTGAGGAATTGATTCAGGTAAAAGGAATCACACCCAAAATAGCGAGAGCCTTAAAGGAAAAACTCAACAACGAAAAAATACATTTGTGACAAAGCCTATAAAAACATTAAATTAAATGGTTCTTTATTAATATCATAAACACCTATAAAAAACAATTTGACAATTATTACAATATGGGTGTATAGTTGTAAATGAGTAAAAAAATTTAAGTTAACAATTGGAGAATTACTATGAAATCCCTTGTTGTTTTAGTATTGTTTGTTCTATTTTCTTTTGACTCGTTTGCAAAAGGCATACTGCCTATAGGCGTATATCTCTCAACAACAGGACCGGTTGCAGCATGGGGAAGACTTGAGTGGCAGGGCATAGAGGTTGCAAAAAAACTGAAACCGTCGGTTAATGATAAAGATATCAAATTGATACTTGAAGATACGGCAAGCAAACCCGAAGGAGCGGCAATGGCGGTTAGTAATCTGATAGACAAAGGTGTAAAATTTGTTATAGGACCTGTAACAACGACAAATGCTCTTGCGGCTTTGCCTATTTTGGAAAAACACAAAATCATTGATGTTATACCAACAGCTAACGGGATGGGGCTTACCGACAACAGAAAATTTGCAGCAAGGGTCTGCTTTACCAACGATTTGCAATCTAAGGTTATGGCAAAATATATAGCCTCCAATATAGGGTATAAAACCGGTGTCGTCGTCGAAGACATATCAGAAGATTATTCAATAGATTTAGCTAACCGTTTCATAAAAGATTTTGAAAAAGACGGCGGAAAAATCCTAAAAATATACAAAATTCAATTTATGCAAAACGATTTTTCGGCTATCGCAACGCATATAAAACATATCAACCCGGATTTTGTTTTTATAAGTGCTTATTACAACTCCATAGCTCTGTTTTTAAGGGATTTGAGAGGAATCGGAAGTAAAATAAGGGTTTTTGCGGGTTCTGCCGCATCGTCATACTCGTTAATTAAAATAGCCGGAAAAAATGCAGAGGGTTTGGAGTTTACTGACGATTTTGACCCCTTACTGCCGCAAAACAGTACGGCAAAAAAGTTTATAGTAATGTTTGAGAAGCGGTTCAATCGTCTGCCGGATTCACCGGAAGCTCTGGCTGCCGATGCATATCTTTTGCTTATAAATGCAATAAGCACAGCCAAAGAAAATACGTATAGAGTGGCTAAAATTGTAAGAAACACCACCTTCAACGGAATTACCGGTAAAATTATCATATCCAAAGGCAGACTTGAAAGAACGGTGGTAATTCGTCGTGTTCACAACGCAAAGTTTGAGCCTGTCGCCGTATTTAAACCTTAAAAATCATTTAACATAAATCTTACAATCACTAAATCCATTGTCAGATTTAAATTTGACAATCGGGGTGTTTTTCTATATAAATGCCTGGATGAATTTTTTGTAAAGGAGTTTTTAATGACGGAACAGTTGAACAAAGAGAGCTTCAAGGAGAAAATCTTCAACTACGAAGCAAACAAGGATTGGAAATTTGAGGGAGAGCTGCCCTGTATAATAGACTTTTATGCCGACTGGTGCGCACCATGCAAGATGATTGCACCAATAATGGAAGAGCTGTCCAAAGAGTATGAGGGAAAAATAAACTTCTATAAGCTCAATGTGGACGAGGAACAAGAGGTTGCAGCTCTATTTGGCATTCAAAGCATACCCTCCATTTTATTCATACCTCTAAATGAGCAGCCGCAAATGGCTGTCGGAGCCATCCCCAAAGAGTCTTTCAGGCAGGCAATCAAAGAGGTTTTAAAAGTAGAATAAATTTCGTCCAATTTTTTCTCTCTAAAGGCACCCTGTTTGATTTTAAATGGGTGTCTTTTTTTATTTTTTTACTAAAGAAAAATTATTTTTGTCCGATACTGTAGGTAGGTATTAAATTCAAAGGAGTTTTTTATGATAGACATTGTTATTCCGCCTATCCACAGGATGGACAGATTTAACAAAAACAGGAAGGGCTCTAAAAATGTCGTTTTTAAAGGTAAAATAGTGTCCGTAAGAAAAGCAAGGTATAAAGCCGACCCGGGTAAGCCTAGAAGACAAGACGGACCTAACGCAAAAACATTTATTATCGTTGTACAATATGATGCGAAAGCTGAAGATTTGGTAAATAGGACAGTTGAAATAAAAATTATTTAAAAGGGACGAGCCTGAAGGTTCGCCCCTTTAATTGTTTTTAGAATCTTTTCGGTTTTCTTTCCCTTGCTTCGTTAACTCTCAAACTGCGTCCGCCGAACTCTTTTCCGTCTAAAGCCTCGATAGCCTTTTGGGCACCGTCAGACTCTATCTCTACGAAACCAAAGCCTCTTGACCTTCCCGTTTCCCTGTCGGTAATAATTTTTGCGGAGCTTACCTCTCCGTAGGGAACAAATACTTCCTTTAAGTCATCCTCAGATGTAGTGTAGGGTAGATTACCCACATAAAGCGTCTTAACCATAAAAACACACCTCAAACAAAATTCTATTGCTTAAAAACCGCACACGGCAGCTCTAAGCTTCTTCTTGAACTATAAAATAGCCAGCGAAGATGTAATCTTATACCACTATGAATTGTATAAGTCAAGAGATTTATTTGTTAATGGTACTTACGAATTTATGATTATTATTTTAATAAATCTTAAGAGCAAGATATGAAAATGTATCCCGAGTTTGCATACGAAAGTCTTTTGTCAAACTGCGATTTGCAAAATATATTGACAAACAAACAAAGGTATATAAAATAAATTTTATTGTGCATTCGAAAGCTTATCAAACTGCTTTAGGTATGAAAAATGCTATAGTGTTAAAAGAAAAATAGGAGTAGGAAATTGCTGTGTTTTTAAGATTGTTGGGCTTTTTTATTGTTTTTACTCTTCTATCTTGCAGTGTCACACCTCCTGAAAAGAAAGAGATAAAAAAGTCAAAAAATAAAATTGAAATCGTTTTTGAAGGGGTAATATACCCGTCAAAGTCGCATAAAATAGTTTCTCCTATTTCTGCAAGAATAAAAAAAGTTTATATACAAAACGGGGATAGTGTTAAGGCAGGAGAAAAACTCATTGAATTTGACGATAGTAATGCACAAATAGATTATAAAAAAGCTCTGATAGATTATAAAATTGCTAAAATTAAGGCTCAAAAAATTTATACCCCTTTTATAGCTTACAACACAAGGGTTTTAATAGATAACGCAAAAGAAAAACTGCTCAAAATTTATTTACTGTATAAAAAAGGATATACATCTCTATCCGAACTAAAAAATGCAGAAAACGAATATGAAAATTTAATTAACAGCGTGAATGTTCAACGCAATGATTTTTATAGCAATTCGGCTTCACGCTTTAAAAGTCAGAAAGAGGCCGAAGAAGCCGTGAAAAAAGCCCTCCTTGAAGTTGAAAGATTAAGACATATCTTGAAATATAGATATATTAAGTCTCCTATAAACGGAATTGTTGTTGGTTTAAAAATATTATCAGGAACAACCGTGGGGCAAAACGATATTTTGGGTGAGATTATGAATATAGATAGGGTTAAACTCAAGGGGGCTTTTTTCCCTGGTACTTATAGATTTTTAAGAGTAGGTATGTTGGCTAAAGTACAATGTTTAACGACACCGACCTATGAAGGTATAGGTGCTATCGAAAAAATTTCCCCCGTTGTTGACCCTGCAACAGGAAGAATGTCTCTTTATATGACATTAAAGAACAAAAATTATATACTGCAACCGGGAACTAAATGCTTAATAACTTTTACTTTTAAGAAGAAAGATGTGAAAGCTATGGGTTTAGATGTTGAAAGCAAGAAAATATATATACGCTCCAAAATCAAGTCAAGTGCAATCAAGTAAAACAATAAAAATACAATTTATAAAGCTATTACTCTCGATTTTCATATTTTTTGTCTTGTTTTTGACAAAAAATTCTTATGCTGCCGGTTTATATACCATTAGAATAGGAGTATACAAAAATATTGAGTCAGTTCTTGAAGTTTTTAAGAAATTACCCGAACGGTTTAAAAAAAATTCACTTATTTTAAAAGAAAAAGAAGGATATTTCTCATTGAACATATTTGAGTTTAAAACAAAGAAAAAAGCCCTGTCAAAAGTAAAAGATTTAAAAAAGACTTTTAAACATTGCTCCGTATTGCAGGTGATAAACAGTAATAGAATAAATATTCCGACCGTTCTTTCCAAAAGCCAATCAAACAAAATTCAAAAAAAACATATCGATTTTTATTCTATGTCGGATAATTTAAGTGAATTTTATGCAGATATAGTAAAATATAAACAAATGTATGACGTTTTCGACATAAGGAGATATATAAATAGAGTGGAAAAGGCAAATCTGGATTTAAAAATAGCGTTTAAAGATTATAAAAAAAGTTTGTTAACATTTACCCAAACTTTGAATGCTTATCGTTGGAATGTAGGATTCGAAGCAAATGCAGGTGAATCATATGACGGGATACCCCATTTTAATAGTGGTGCGGGAATAGTATTTAACAAGATTCTGTATAACGGTGGAGCTTATCCTATACTTTCCAAAGAAGGAGAAATAATAGGTTATCTTGAAAGACAAAAACTAATAAGTAAAAATGATATTTTGGTTTTAAGTGCCATATCAACATATTCTGCCAAGCTTTATTCTCAAGAGATGAAAAATTTTGTAGAAAATCAACTAAAAGAAAGAGAAAAACTATTTCGAACGGTTAAGCAGCTTTATAAAAAGGGAGAGACCGTATCCAAATATGCTTATCTGACAGAAAAACGAGAGTTGATTAAACTTAAAATTGAGTTGCTAAAAACGCTAAATGCAGATAAAAAAACAGGATTTGAATTCAGGTATCTCGGTAGAATATACTCTCAAAAGCCCATAAGGTTAAATAGATTTGACATTGACTATAAGATTTATTTCCCGGGGTTACAAAAAAAAGCTCTTGTGAACAGCAGCATTTTAAAAAAAGACAGATATGAATTTACTAATTCGCTATTGAGTTTTGAGGTATCAAAGAGAGACAATAAGCCGCTCATAAGCTTTGGAGGAAAAGCAGGAATAAGCCACTCAACAAATACAACAGGAACAAAAAACGAATATTATAATGTCGGTATAAATCTGACATATCCCATATTCGACGGGGGCATAAGAAAGACCGACCTGGCTATGAAAAAATTATCCGTTTTAAAAGCCAAACTAATGATGCAAAAGGATAGTGAAAGTATTATAAAAAAATTATCTATACTATATCAAGACTATGTGTTATATATGAAAGAAGAAAATAAGTTGAAAGAAATGTACGAAATTGACAATGAAAGGCTCAAGATATCTAAAACAAAATATCTTCAAGGAATGGGTAACTATACGTCCATAAGAGATTCGTGGAATGACCTTATTGACACCAAGGAAAAACTTTTAAATGCTTACATTATGAAAAATAAGATAATGCTTGATATGCTCGTGATTTCAGGAGAAAAACTCTGATATGAATAATATAAAGGTTGTGCTCACGACTGAGGGAACCTATCCTTACTACACGGGAGGGGTGAGCACATGGGCGCATATTCTTTTGAATGAAATTAAGGACATTGAGTTTAATATCATTGCAATTATGATGCATCCTTTTGTATCGATAAAGTTCGATTTGCCAATCAATGTGACAAAACTTATCAACATTCCCCTCTGGGGAACCGAGGAGCCTGTGGAGTATATGAGTGAGTTGCCGTTTCACAAGATATTTTTAAAGAAGTTTGAAACAGAGCAGAATGAAAAGGCTATTGATGAATTTTTGGGATACTTAGAAGGCATAACTATATCTATTTATGAAGAAAACCCGGATTTTGAAAAAATCGGAGACATAATTTTTGGATTTCATAACTATTTTCTCAAATACGATTACTCAACTGTTTTTAAATCGAAAAAGGTTTGGGATTTTTTTTACAAACTAATGATGGAACTGAATAAAAAAAGGGGGCTTGAGCTCTCCATTTACGATATTGTCGAATCGTTAAGGTGGATTTACAGATTTTTTATATCCCTGCTTTCTCCTATTCCCAAAGCAGATATATACCATTCGAGTGCGGCTGCATTCTGTGGGTTGCCGTGCGTTATAGCAAAGAAGAAGTTCGGGAGTAAGTTCTTGCTTGCCGAGCACGGTGTTTATGTCAGGGAACAGTATATTTTCATTTCGAGAAGTAGATTTCCTTTTTTATCCAAAATGTTTATTATGGGATTAATCAAGCTTATATCAAGAATAAACTACTACTTTGCCGATCAGGTTTCTCCCGTTTGTGCATACAACAAAAGATGGGAAGTAAAATTCGGTAAAACTAAAGAGAAGAAAATAAAGGTTATATATAACGGCATAGACACGGATAGATTTAAAAAGTTGGATGTAGAAAAGGATAAAAGGTTTACGGTTGTTTCTATAGCTCGTATTGACCCCCTCAAAGATATTGAAACATTTATACGGGTGTGTGCGGAACTTAAAAAAGAGATTCCTAATGTCTTATGTAAGCTCTACGGCCCGCCGACAAGTCAGGATTACTTTAAAAGATGTAAAGAGTTAGTTAAAGAGCTTGATGTAAAAAAACATTTTATATTTGCCGGTAGTACATCGACACCTGAAAGGGCAATGAACGAAGGAGACCTGTTTGTGTTGACGAGTATTTCCGAGGCTTTCCCGTTTGTCGTTATAGAGGCTATGGCTTGTGAAAGGGTTGTTGTGTCTTCAGATGTGGGTGGCGTGAGAGAGGTTCTTGAGGGTTATGGTTTTCTTGTTAAACCCAAGGATTATAAGGTCTTTGCTGAAAAAATCGTTTATCTTTATAAAAACAGAGAGGTGCTTGCCGAGATGTCATTAGCGGCGAGGGAGAGGGTTTTAAGGGGTTTTAGAATTAGGGATATGGTTAGAAATTACAGGATTAATTATTACAAGTTGGCAAGGGGCGGTTTTTGAGATTTGAAGAGCGATAAAGAGCTCAAAGGGCTTTTAAAAGCTATAACAAAGGGCAAAACAAAACCTATAGACTCTTGGGAGATTGCAGCTTTGGTTGAATCCAACGGCATAAGGGATTTAGACGCAAAGCAGGAGTGGGGTTTTGAGGATGTTTTTGCTCTATCAAAAAAGCTTATGGAGTATGTTCAATCGGTTGAATGGGAAGAAGAAAAACCATCTGAAGGTAAAAAACCGAAGCTGAAAAGGATTTTTGTTAGCTACATTAAAGGTACGCTGTTTGCTTTGCCGATGGCTTTACAAATAATTTCAATGGTTGCAGTGGGCATAGGTATCTGGTCTTATGTTCATTTTACTTTGAGAGAAGCTACTGCTATTGCCCTTGGGACACTCCTTGCTTTGACTACAACAGGTGGTATATCCCAGATCATTGGAAGAAAGGGGCTTTTTTACCTGAAATTTGAAGAGTTCATACTTGCAAGCAAGATTACAAAAAGACTGTATTTCACAGGGTTAGTTGTTGTTGTTATATTTGCATTTACCATATATATTATTAACGATTTTATGAACCTATTCCCTCCATACATGATAAAAATATCAATCTACTACTACATTCTGATTGCCGTAATATTTTTAATTTTTTCAATTTTTTATGTCCTTGAGGATTATTTGACAATCACATTTATTATTTTGATGGGGATACTACTTGTATATGTTTTGTTTAAATATTTGCATTATAATATATATGTTTCTCAATGGATATCAATGCTTGTTATAGTTGTTATCTCTAATATTGTTGCGTTTTTAAAACTTAGGAAAATAGAGCTTGAGAGCTCATCCGAAGGTATAACCTTACCCAAGCTTTCAACCCTGTTTTACACCCTTTACCCTTTTTTTATATACGGTATCCTTTACTTTGTTTTTCTTGTACTTGATAGGTTCTTTGCATGGACAACATCAAAAAACTTCCTGCCTTATCCGATGTGGTTTAATATGCCCTACGAGGTTGGGGTTGACTGGGCGCTTCTAACTTTTGTTATAACCATAGCTTTGATTGAGGTTTTTGTTTATGAACTTGGAATTCTCTCATTTGTCAAAATTAAATCCATTAAAGCTCAAAATATTGATGAATTTAACAGCCACTTTTTGAAAGTTTACAAAATCGGTATTATTACATTCCTTATTGTTGGCCTAATATCTATACCACTATCATATTTCACACCTTTTGTCCTGTTTAAAGAATTTAACCTATCTCACCTTCATATGTTTTTTATACTCATAAACAAAAAGGTTTTCTGGTTCGCCTCCATTGGCTATGTATTTTTAAGTATCGCCCTTTTAAACTGTGTTATATTCTTTTCCTATTCAAGGTACGGGTTTGCTGTAAAATCAATTGCCTTAGGTGTTCTTGTAAATATTATAGTTGGTTTCTTTTTCAGCAGGGTTTTTGCCTATTACTATTCTGTTGTTGGTTTAACCGCCGGCTCCATAGTGTTTATGACATCGAGTACATATCAGGCGTGGCGGTTTTTTAAAAACTTTCACTATTACTATTACTCCGCTTATTGAAGGATTTGGAGGGGGGTAAAAAGTGGAGATCAGTTTTGTAATTCCGGCTTATAACGAAGAAAAAACGGTGGGTGGTGTTATCGAGGCTTTAAAAAAACGCTTCCCGGATAGTGAGACTGTGGCTATTGACGACGGTTCAACAGATAGCACTTTTAAAGAAATTCAGAAAGCTGATGTTGTCGTTAGCCACAATAAAAACAAAGGGATAGGCGAAGCCATCTCTTCAGGAATAAAAAATTCCTCCGGGGATTTCTGTGTAATTGTTGATGCCGACGGTCAGCACCCTTTATCCGAGGTTGAAAAGGTGGTTGATAGGATAAAGCCATCCATAGATGCGGTTTTAACACAGAGAAAAAGCCTTCTTTCGTCTGGGATTTTTAAAGCCGTAGGCAAGTTTATACTGACCTTGCTGGTCAACTTTTTCACAAAACAGAAGTTTAAGGATATAAACAGCGGGCTTTGTGCTATTAAAAGAGAAAGAATCGTTAGATATATTCAAATTCTTCCCTCCCGTTATTCGTTTTCGACTGCGACTTTGATTTTGGTTAACCTTTTGAAATTTAACGTGGAGTATGTTGAGATAGATGTAGAAAAAAGAAAAACCGGAAAAAGCAAAGTCAGAATAAAAGATTTTTTGACAGCACTTTTTATTGTTCTTTCGATGGTAATCATTTTTGAACCGTTGAATTTTTTTATCCCTCTTTCCCTTTACTCTTTCTATATTGGTGTTTTGTCGGGTCTTTTCAGCCTTTTGGTTAAAAACATTCAAAATCCTCTTGGCTTTTCCCACTTTTTCACATTCTCTGTTTCGATGTTTATTGTTGGGCTCATATCACACCAGATATCAATAGTTATAAAAAAGCTTTTCAGTGGAGAAAAAGATGAGGGTTAAAAGGTTAAACCCAAAAGACAGCGCTGAAATACAGAAATGGGAAGACTTTGTTTTAAAAAACGGATATATGTGGCACTCAAGCAGTTGGATAGATATAATTAAAAACAGCTATGGATTTGAGGATATTTACCTTTATGTTGAAGATAGTGGTGGCAATATTGTTTCTGTTTTGCCCCTTTTTCATGTTAAAGCTCCCTTTTTCAAAGATGAGCTTGTTTCTCTCCCCCATGTTGAGGCTGCAGGAGTTGTAAAAGTAGACTACTTTGACCACTATGAAAAATTTTTAATTGAAAATGTTAAGTTTAAACAACTAACGCTTTACCAATTCAATGAAAAAATAAAAAATTTTCCTCACAACAACATCCATGCCGTATTTATACTGGATCTGCCGAAAACCGAGGAAGAACTTGTGAGTCTGTTCAAAAAAAAGGAGAAGGCAAGTTTTAAAAGAATTTTCAATAGGGAATTAAGAATTGACACAGGGTGCAGCGAAAAAAATATACAGCGGTTCCTTAGGCTCATGAAGTTAAAAATGAAAGAGTTTGGAACACCCTGGCATATAGATAAGTTTTTTTACAATCTGTTTGAGGTTTTTGATGAAAGGATTACGCTTGCTATCTGCAGTTATGAGAATAAAGATGTTGGTGTCGGGGTTGTTTTGGTATATGGAGACACTATGTATGAACTTTATTTAACAGTTCCCAATGAATTTAGAAAGACCAAATCCGGTTCTACTCTTGAGTACTATTTTACCAAGATGGCTATGGATTTGAAATTAGAGAGATATTCTTTTGGTAGAAGCCCTAAAGGTAGTGGCCCTTACGAACATAAGAAGAGATTTAAAGCTAACGAATATCCACTTAATATATATTCATTTGATTTTGATGAAGGTGAACTGAAGCCCAGGGTTAAACCTTTTATCGGTCAGAAATATAGATGGGCAAGTAAAATTGTGAAGATGGTTCCTACGCCTATTCTTAATATTTTTTCTGGAAGTGTAAGAAAATGGATATATTAAAAACTCTTTCCAAATTCTTTGGATTGGCAATACTCCTTTATATAGCTTTAGCAAAGGTACGTTGGAGTCAATTTGCTCAAATAGTAGATAATCTCAACTATTCTTTTATATTTTGGGCTTTTCTGGCAATGATACTCATGATTTTTATTAAATATGCAAGGATTTTTTTAAATTTGAAGAATATAGGTATAGAAATAAACAACCTCAAGCTTTTTAGAATCTATATAAACTCACTCCTTCTTGGTCAAATCACGACCCAAGCCATAACAACCCTAACTGCTGCAGGAGCCACAATCATTTCCACAAAAGGAGAAAAAAAGATAAGAATTGGCAATGTTTATCTTTTAAACAACCTGCTTGACCTTATTTTCGCCGTATTGATTTTTTTTGTTTGCATTGCACTGAACCCCGAATTGTTTGGGATTGTCAAGGTTAAATTCGGTGTATGGTATGCTGTATTTTTTCTTGTTATGGCTGTGTTATTTGTCGCTCTATTTTTAATCTACAAAAATAGGATTTCTCAAAGGATCAGCTATTTTTTTAATGAAATTGTTGAATCTTTTAGACTTTCTGTGAAAAGCTCGTTAATTTTAACTTTTGTTGTTTGGGTTGTTTATGTTTTGAGCTGCTATCTTGAGGCAAAAATTTTTTATATTAATCTATCCCTGTCTTTTCTTGTTCTTGTTTATGTTGCCGGCAGTGTGATTACGGCTATACCTATCTCTGTAGCCGGGCTTGGAACAAGGGACTTGGCATTTATATATCTTTTGGGACTTAACGGTATTGAACCGGAAAAGGCTTTTTTGTTGAGCCTATTTAGTTTTATAATAAACCCTATAGCTGCTATGACATTTTTATATCTAATTACAGTTGTGCTTAAGGAGAAGAAGTGAGGCTTTCTATTTCTGTTGATGTGGAAAAAGATTTGGGAGACAAAAAAAGTTTTTTTGGCATAGATGAAGGATTGCCTTTTATTCTTGATACGCTCAATAAGTATAACATAAAAGGAACTTTTTTTATTAACGGTGAATCGTTAGAATATATATCAAAAAACGGATTTTTAGAAGAAATCATAAAAAATCAACACGAAATAGCTTCTCACGGTCTAAGACACGTTGACTATAGGATGCTCCCGAAAAATGAAGTTTTATATGAACTAAAAAAATCAAAGGAAGCACTTGAAAAATTATCCAATAAAGAAGTTTTAGGGTATAGAAGTCCGCAGTTTAGAATTAACGCTCAAATAATTAGCATTTTAGAGGATGTCGGATATTCCTATGATTCTTCCATACCAAAGCCGGGGTGCTTCTCAGCTGCTAAACTTTTAAGAAATGTAAAATTTAACAGCAAAGAAATTGATCAAATAAACGCATACATTAATGAGTTTTATATTACTTGCATTCCTATTTTAAAAATCCCGTACGGTCTCTTATGGCTTACTAAAATAAACTTTTCGCTTTACAAAACACTATTCAATTTTAATAACAAAGAAAATTTGATTGTATTCTACATACACCCGTTTGATTTGGTTGAGAATAAAAGCAATATGTATTACAATAGTTTAATGCAAAAATATTTTTACAAAATAAATTTAATAAAACCAAAAAGACTTTTTGAAAGGCTGATAGAATTTTGGAAACAAAAGGGAATTATTTTCCGCCCATTAAAAGATTGCTTAAAGTAGGAGGTATTGGTATGAAATTTTACAAACTGATAAGCGTTTTTTTATCATCGGTTTTATTACTATCAGGCTGCGCCGAATATAACAACATACATAAATCAAAAAAGAAATGCAATGTATGTGAATATGATATATGCGATATTATCTCACAACCGGAACATATCAACATTATAGAAATGCCCGAATATTCCAAATCCACAAAAGATGTGACGAAACGAGAAATGCTTAGTGGTTTTCCGTTTATATCTTATAAACCCATAATCGATTTCGGTGGAAAATTCCCACCTGAGTTTTATTCTTCAATAAGATTCCGCTGGAAAGCCGTATCCTTTAATAATGCAAATTATTGGAATTTGAGATGGAATCCTCACCTTTACGATATCATTTACGTTAAACCGTTGTGGATAGGAGATTTCTCATTCAAGTCCGAGGATTTCCTTAAGGATTTGAGCTATACTTACAATGTGTCTTTTAGGGAGCTGAACATTTTAAAGAACTGGATTAAAAACGGCGGTGTATTGTGGATTGAATCTGCAATTTATATTTCGAGCTACGATGTTGCATTGAACAGGCTTAATCGTAGTAGGTTGTCTCGATTGTTTAGAAAAATCAGAAGAATAAAAATTTTAGGACAAAAGGTCAATACGTTTGCGTTGAGAGCCAGGATGATTGATAAATTTCACACAAAACCTTTAAATAAAACTGTTGTTATCTCGAAATCCCTTTCCAAGCAGCCCAATTTGCTTAGGGGTATTCATCGTTTAAAGCTAACCCAATATGATTATCTGGGGGCTTATTTTACCGTAAGAGGTAAACAGATAATAAAATACAACGGTAAGGTTTATGCAAGCTACATCAATTATGGGAAAGGAAAAATCATTACGACAATACCTTTTGACTTTCTGGATGTTCATTATGACGGAGAACTCTACAGATGGAACTTGTTGATGTGGCTTTTAAAGGATAGGAATAGAAGCGTTGTAAGGTAATGATTGTTGAAAGAGCTATTTTTGAGCAGCAGGTAGTTGATGCCTTAAAGTTTATTGCAGCCTGCGGCATCTACTACTACCTCATTCCGAAACTTGTTGTGCCAAAAGAGCTATATAAAAAACTCGATGATATATGGGATAAAGTTTTATTTAATTTGGTCATAATGACAGGCTTTTCCGCGCTTATATTCCCATACTTTGTCCTGCTTAAGGTGTTTGGTTTCATGTTTTTGGTAATGTTTTTTATATTTATGAAGCTTTGCTTTGTAAAATGTTATTACAAAAAGCCAATCGGATTGTACTTGGTAAGTATTTACAGAGGACTTATTTACCGCTCTATAAGGTTTAGCGAGAAGTGGAAGACCTACTTTAAGTATATGGCAAGAAAGTTAAACAGGGCATTTTATAGGTTTGTCTCCGCTATAAGTTTTAAAACGGTCGTCGCTTTATTTGTTCTTGCCGTTGTTTTTACAGTGTCTTTTTTTCCCATTCTTTATAGGGGTTTTATAAGCTATGTTGAGGCAACACCGGATATCAGTCAGTTCTACTACTGGTTCAATATACTGAAAAAGAATGTACTAATAGACAGAACTGCCGGCGCTCCATATATGTGGGGAGACCCAATGATAATACATACGGTTAATATATTCACAAACTTAGACCCTCTTTCTCTTCTCAACATTGCCCCTGTTTTTTACACTGCAGTGATGTATTTTGGTATTTTTTTAATTATTAGATACTTTACAAAAAGACTGAGTGGTTTGAACAGCGTAAAAACAGATGCTCCTCTTTTGGGTATGATGGTGTTTGCATTTATTATGTCTTACACCTACGGAAGCCACTTTTTGGGCAAAGATTTTATAACAAGCTCACCCCATATACTGCATTTTAAATTTTTTAAGATGTATTTTTCAGATAACGCAACATTCACAAACAACGATTTCCTCAATATTTTTTACTCCTTTTGGAGGATGACCACATTTTTGTGCGAGGAGCACGCCTTTGCTTTTTTGATAATAACGCTCTACCTGTTTATAAAAACTTTAGAAACGAAAAAGGATATCTACCTTTTTTTATATGGCACATCAGCAGCCATTACGCTTTCCATTCATGCTGCCGCTGGGGTTACAATACTTTTCACTTTTCTTTCTGTTCTTATTTATGCCATACTCAAAAGAAACGTGAGTTTGAAATTCTTTTTAAAAGGCAGTTTGGTTTCCTTTGCCGCAGCTTTAGTAGGTAGCGTATGGATGGTACAGTTTTTTATTTACGGACTGCCTGATTTTATTGGAAAAGCCGCTCCTTTTTTGGATGTTCTTTTGCACACTAAGAATCCACACGCCACAATTAAAACCACAGACATTTATTCGGTGGTTCTCTTTGTTCCTACAAAAGCCGATTTAGGATTGCTTGCTTTATCTGTTGTCTTTTTGATAGCAGGCATCCTGAAACCCAAAAAATTTACATATCTGGGCTACTCCTCTGCTATTACCATAGGGGTTTTTTTGATGTTCTTTTTTCCAAACTTCGGTTTTCCTCAGCTTGCTGACAAAAAAAGGATAAATGATGTACTCGCCTTTGTTTGGGCTCTGGATGTGTCTGTTCTCTTTTTTACACTGTTTGAAGTGCCAATGGCTTATCTTTTAAATAGGCTCAAGAAGAACATTTATCAATTTGCGGCTCACACGGCTATACTTGCGGTGGCTTTCTTTATGATAATGTGTGCTCCTTCCCACTCCTATGTGTTTTCAAGGTATTTCTATGAATCCATTTACGATATTGAGCATAAGGAGTTTCCATACCTTGTTGCTCAAATAAGAAAAAACTTTCAGCCTTTTACATACACCATCGTTGCCAAAGTTCAGCAGTTTCCTCAGGTTGTGAGCAAGGGATATCATATAAATATTTACAACTTTCTTTTAAAATATAAGCCTACTGATAAATATTTGAAAATACCCACAAACTATATATTTATTTTCGATGAAAACATACCAAAACAATTTATGGGAATGGACGAAATGTGGTATAGATGGAGGATAGACCTTGAGATGGACTTGAAAAGTTGGATAGCGCAGTATGCTGCTACCCATAAGAATATAAAGCTCTGGTTCAAGGACAAAGGTGTGAGTATTTACCTGATTGATAATGTGAAGTATATGAAGCTAAAAAGGAAAGAAGAGATAAAGAAAGAGGGAGTGAGAGCCATTGTTGGTAAAAGGTAGAAAGATAACTTTAGCTGTTATATTGTTATTATTTTGGCTTTGCTTTTTTTCGTATGCAAAGGGTAGTATTGCCTTTGATTACTCTAATCCGAATAAAAACGATTTAAAATTCCTTTCTAACTTCAATGTAGTGGTAACGGGTAAAATCTGGAAAAAAAGTGTAGTAGAGAGCCTAAAGAAAAGGGGCGTTAAACTTGTTTTTTATGATTGGCTACCGGCAGACTATTTTTATAAGGGTGATGCTGATGGATGGCACGAATCCGTATTGAAACATTTGACTCGCTGGGTTATAGATTCTTCACCCAAAGACCCGAATCCTATGGGAAAAAGGTATGGCTGTAAAGATTACTTCTTTTCATTTACAGATAGTTTTATAAAGGCAAGAGTCAGCCATATTTTAGGTGTTCTTAGAAAAACGGGGTACAGCGGTGTATTCTTTGACTGGGCTTCAGGATTCAGGGTATTTAAAAGTGATAGAAGTTTTGCCTTTCTTGTCAGGGAGTATAAAAGAAAATTTAATAAAGAAGATTACGACCTTCAGGTTTTGAAGTTTTTGAAAACCTTAAAGAGTAAGGGTGTGTTAATTGTGTTGAACAGAGGATTTCGCTCTAAAAACTCAATGTTTGATAGGTATGCGGATTTTGATGTTGCAGAGAGCGTTTTTACGACAGATGAAAGCAGTATATGTAGGGGTCTCTTTTTAAAAGATTACGGCTTGGGAAAGGTTTGCGAGACAAAGATTGAAAATCCCAAGATGGCTATTCGCTATGGGGAACACTTTATTGAAAAGGCAAAAAAAGTCAACCCAAAAATAGGCTTCGTCTTTTTAAACTATGCCCTGCCGTTTTATGTAAAAACGGACAAAACAGTTATTTTTAAAGGAAAAACATACAGTATATACGAACCTTTGGTTGATAGGCAGGCAATATTTTATGCATATGCCATATCTTTAATCCTGGGAGGGGAAAACTTCACCGTTAGCAGTAATGTAGGTTTAAGCCTTATTAAAGATACGATATATTTCTCAAATATAGGAAATCGGCTAAATAAATATAAAATAGTGCAATCTAAAAAAGGGGAGACTTTTATCGGATATTTTACAAACGGCATTGTTGTGGTGGGCAATAACGGAGATAGCGTTAATATAAAAACAGATGCAAAATGTCTCTACAACTGCTATACTAAAACAACAGTTAAACCAAAGGGAGGTTTGTTGAAAATTACTTTGAAATCCAAATCTTATTTTAATCAATTGAAACAGCCTGTGGGTTTGATTTTTCTTTTACAAACAAACAGGAAAAACACTAAGGAATAGATTATGCAATTTATTTTTTTAAGCTTTACATTTTTACTTTTTTTAATAGTATTGAGCCTGCTGTTCATAATGAAAAATAACGCAAAAACCAGATTTATTTTAGGTAAAATAGAGATGTGCGGAAGCAGAGAAAAAGATTTGGACAGCTTGGCAGAATGTATTCACACAACTATGCAAAAAGTATATCCATATCTCGTTGACGTTGGGATATATGCAAAAGAATCCTATGCGTATTTGAGAAAATCCGGCACAACCATAAACGTAAACGAAGATACATTATTAAAAGTAGATTTTGAAAAGAAAACACCGCCCAAGATACCCGATAGAATCTATAATACGAATGTCAAAAAATATGGCCGTTATTATTTAGATTACGTTGAACATAATAATATGGCTATAGTATTTTTATCAAAAACCAAAACCAAACTGGACAAATATAAAATAGCGTTAAAATTGATTTTGCAAGAAACAGAACTCCTAAGTGAAATATCAAATTACAAAAATAAACTTAAATTATTGGATATTACCAGAAAATCTTCGGAATTTTTTATGGCTTTTACATCAAACAAAGAATTCATAATAGCTTTTTTAAGCAGCATCGCAAAAAATATTGTTGAAACTCCCTATATGGAAATTTCTTGGGAAGAGAGAGTTCATAAAGAAGGTACCTTCACGCAAAGCCTGTGCAGAAACTTTTATGTAAGAGGTTCTGGCATTATAATAAAAATGTGCGGAAAAAAATTATCTAAAGACGAAATAAGCAAGTTCGGACGAATGTTGGATATGATTTCACTAATCATAATGAGAAAAGATGTTATAGAAAATTATTTGAACATTCTTATCGACCTTGTAAAGATTTCTGAATCAAAAAGCGAATATTACAAAAATCACTCCGAAACGGTTAAAAATATTTCAACCATTATTGCCGAAAATATGGAACTTACCAATGAACAGGTTAACAATATTCAATATGCCGCTCTTCTCCACGATATAGGTATGCTGGAAGAAATATCGGGGGTCCTCATTAAAAAGCAAAAGTTAACCGATGACGAATATTCCAGATTAAAATATCATCCTGTTATAGGGGCATCCATAGTTTATCCGATAAATGAACTCTACCCCATATCCAAGCCTATTCTTCAACATCATGAGTTCTGTGACGGAAGCGGTTACCCGTATGGAATTTCCGAAGAAGAATTCTTGCTGGAATCTCGTATTCTTTCTGCTGCCGAAATTTTAGTTGGCTTAACAAGCAAAAGACCTTACAGGAAAAATTTTTCTCCCGATGAAGCCTTAAATATTATGGAAACAGAATTTAAAGAAAAAATCTCCAACGATATTATAGCTACTTTAAAAAGAGCTTACATAGACATAACAGATATATTGGAAAAAGGTTTTTAATAAATAATCTATTTCAACTCTTTATCTAATCGGCAACTCATCCCACTGCCTCAAATTTTGAACAATAAATATTTTAACATCGGTTAATAAACTAATCTTATCCATAAAGCTCAAAAACTCTGCCTCACTTTTAAAGTCTTCTGCTCTAAACGCAATGGCAACATTGTACCGTACATAAGGCTCAATAGTTTCCTGAATTTTTTTCAAGTTCTTAACTCCGTAAATCATAAAAACCATCCTATTGCTGCTTCTTGCAATATCATCTATTACACCTTTATAGTGTCGAGTCGTTATGGCAACACTAACCCCCTTTTTATACTTTTCAGCCACTGCGTGCACCTTATTTAAAAACTCAACAAAAAGCTTTAGATATTTAGCTTTATCTTCTTTAAATCCATTAAGAATATGGGGTTCAATATCAAGATGAACATCAAAACCGCTGCTAAAGATATTGTTCAATCTATCTTCAACCACACCCCACCTTTCGGGAAAAATATATTTCGGCTCGCTCAAAACTATCTCAACATCCTTTCCCTGAAGTACAAGATTTTTAGCCCAAGCTTTTATATCTTTATTTTCGGAAAAAGGCTTATAAGATAGTTCAACTATATCAATGCCTTTGGAACTCACAAATTTTTCAATATTAGAAAGCTTCAGATCATCAAAGCTGCTCGACCAAATATATACACCAAATTTTAGCTTTTGATTAGCAAAAGAACTACCGGCAAACATCAGCATAACCACTACAAACAAAAAAATTCTTTTAATTTTCATCTCTAATAGTTCTCGACACCTTCCACGGATTCCACTTATCATAAAAAGAAGCTTTGAAGAGAAGTTCCATAAGATATGAAAAAGTTCTTACTGACCTCAAGAAAACTCCGGTATAGAATGGCATTAGAGGAAGAAACAGCCAAAGATATTTTTCACTCCTATTAAAAGTATCATCAAGAGCAATTCTTGCCATAAAATACTCAAGGATGTTCAAGCTCATATACAAAAAATAATTGACTACAGAAATCGTAAAAAGGCTCATCCTAAAGAAAAATACTAGTTGAAATAGATAAACTATCCATTTAAAATCAAGAATAAAGTTGAAAAATATGTTGTCCAGCACTGTTAGTGCATTAAAAAGTTCGAAGTTTTTATTGAATGGAGACAGCATATCCCTGTGTCTTCTCAACCTAAACCTGACAAGAGAGCGACTCCAACGATACCTCTGCTTTATCAACCTCTTAACCGTTGTGGGAACAGATGTGTATGCAATTGCCGTTGGCTCATGAAGAACCTTAAACCTCAACTTCCTTATCCTCAAAACTATATCTCCGTCAAGTCCGGGACCAACATCCCACCCTTTAAGCCTCAACAAAACATCCCTTCTAAAAGCACCAAAGGCACCCGAGATTATTCTTAGAATTCTAAGAACCGAGCTAACAATCCTGCCCACGGTTATGGTCTTTAAATACTCCAGAGCCTGAAGCCTGGTGAGAAGGTTGTAATCTATATTTTTAACCCTGACATCACCTCCGACAGCCCCCACACCATCCTGCATGTAAAAGGGAAATATCACATTTTCTATGGCATCTTCCCTTAAATGCGTATCGGCATCGAGATGGACAACAAACTTTCCCTTTGAAAACCTCAAAGAGAGGTTTGCTGCGGCAGCCTTACCGCCTCTCCTTTCGTTCCTGAAGTAGTTATCTATTAATCCCTGTCTCCTCAAAGCCCTCAAGATTTGCAGAGTGTCATCATCTGAACCATCATCAACAAGAATAATCTCAATGTTTTTGTAGGTTTGCTGTTTTATAGATTCGACAAGTGCGGGTAGATGCTCACCCTCATTCTTTCCGGGGGCAATTACAGTAACAAGGGGCTGTTCCCTAAACAGTGCAAGTTTTGCATCCCTGACTCTATACCTATCCTTCCATCTCTGGAATAGAAAAATCGGGACGCACAGTATATCCAGTAGTACAAACCTCGGGAGATCAAAGAAAAAGAACGGCCAAAACAAGATTATTAACTGTCCCAATGAATGGTTTAAAAACCAATCAACAATATGGACGATTATATTCATTCTTCTTTATATTCTATTTGTTTTAGGTTTTTTAAAAGCTCATCAACCAGTTCCTCCGGTTCTTTAGCCTCTTTTTTAGGAATTTCCGATATTGAGCTTTCAGTGATAGGGTTAATGCCGACATTTTCTTTAATGAGCTTATCAACTTCAATTACCAAACGATTTTTCACCACCTCTGCTCCTTTAAGGGGTGTGTGAGGAAGAAGAAATAAAATTGTTCCCTTGTTTAAGATAGACAGTATATCGCTTTTTCTTGTTGCCATATTTATCAAAGAGCCTATTTCCTTTAAAAGATTATCGGTTTTTTTGCCCAATTTCGCATATATATCGTTTAAATTCTTAATCTGGAAAGCAATCGCAGATGATTCAACTCCATACCTCTTTGAACGCTCTAATTCAAGCTGAACGAGCGTCAAGAAAGAATTGTAAGGCAGAATGTTTAACTGCTCACTTAGAGCTTTCAATAGAGGGCTTTCAAAACCATAAATGGCGAAATTCTTTCCTGTGGATGTTAATGTATATATCTTAATCGTTTGAGCTATCAGATCCTCAGGGGAACTTTCCCTCTCACAATTAAAGCAAACAGTTTTTACATCAGGCTCTTGTGTAAAAAACCCGCAGTGGTTGCATTTATGTATAACAGCGGGTTTGTCGTAATCAACCCCAAGACCTTTGAGTTTTTTGCTGCACTTTGGACATACAAGCTGCCCGTCTTTCATAAAATCACTTTCCGGACCGATATATGCACAAGGAAAGTGGTGGACAAGGCTCTCCTCAAAAAGGCTTGCCGAACCACAATTTGGACAAACCTCCATAAAGTTTAAAAAAGAACAGTGGCACTTATTGCAAAGGTGAACCTTCTCAAAAAATTCACCCTCAATAGAGCCATTTTCCTCTAAAAACTCAAGCGTTGAAAACAATGCGTAATCCTCTTTAGAGAAAAAACTTTCAATTGCCGGGTAGGTTATGCCAAAAAAGGAGGTTCTATCCCTCACGGGCTCTACTCTTCTATCCCTTGTGAATATAAACCTTAAAACTCTTAAAAATAGGTCGTCCTCCTTTTCATCTTCTATTGGATTGATTTTTCTAATAGCGTCATTAATCCTGCTTATCTTCTTTAACTCAAACTTAATGGTATCTTCATCTAACTCGCTCGAGCTGAAAACCTCATCAGCCATAGCAGAAACCCTTGGAGAGAGTTTCCTCTCGGCAAAAAAAATTACAGGTTTAAGATAGACCTTGGACGAGCCCAAGTGTCTTATATTCCTGCATACCTCTTCGAAAAAATCATCGGTGTTGCCAAACACAACAAAAGCTTCCGGCACCCTCGAACCATCTTTAATTTCTTTTTTGTCTATTCTTTTGTAAGGGAGTGGAAGCTTGACGGATAACTTTTTTTCCTCAATTAAAAAATACTCCATATCTTCCTCTCAATAACGGCTTTGATTTTTACACCATCAAGGTCAAACAATTCCTTTGGGGAATTCTCTACATTTATCACCCCAACCACAGGAGAAGGAAGTGGCCAGTAATTCTTTGTGAGTTTTGGCTGATACTTGGAGGCAGACGAATATATATCAATTAATTTGCCTGATAACTCCCTGCCGTCGGGCAAAACCAGGCTTAGCTTTAGCCCTTTTTTAAGGTACTTAAGCTTTTTCTGTCCGGCAACCAGTAAGAACTTTACCTTTATCTTATCCGGAATAATTACGGCAAGACTATCCCCTTTAGCTACACTTTGATGCGGAACAACATTCACTTCCAAAACCTTTCCGTTTAACTGGGCTCTTACAACATCCTCGACCTCTGTTTTAAAAACAGTGCCACCCATCTGTTTTAGTTCCCCTTTTAGAAGCGATATGCTTCTCTTCAAAGACCTTTCTCTAAACAGCAAACTTGCCCTTTCCGCGTTTTCCAAACTCTTTCTCTCCTGTTCAAGGCTCCTCAGGGTAGATTTAAGAGAAGCTAAGGCAGTCTTCAATCTCTCAATATTTAGCTTTATACTTCCCAAACTATCAGGGTTTACAGTGGAAAGCTCCAAAAGCCTGTCTGTCCTGTTAAGTTCCCTATTCTGCAACACCATTTTCTGCATAGCCTTGAGCAAGCCCTCTTTGGAAATAATCTGGGCTTTAATGGAATTTATCTGGCTTTTTAATCTCAAAATGTCAGGTGTGTTAATATGTTTTAAATTGACTTCAACTGCGTTTAATTTTACTCTAAGGTCATCCAACCGAGTCCTTACGTTCAACCTTGCAGAAATCGGCAGTGTTGTCTCAACCGAATATTTAATAGAAAACAGCGGCTCACCCTTTTTTACAGCCATACCATTCTTAACAAAAATCTTATCCGCAACCCCATCTTTGTGAGTTTTTACAACCACCTTAGGGACCTGAATAAACCCTGTAAATTCAACATATCTCAGTTTGGTGTAAATAATGTAAATGATGTATAAAAACAGGAGAATGAGTACGGTTACGTATAAATAAAGCGCAATGTTGACCCTCGTCCTATCAGACTTTGGAGGATTCCCTTCCGGGACATAGTTTATTATCGTTTTTCTGTTATGAAGTCTCAATTAGAACCTCCACTGTACACACTCACCAACTCTCCAAAATCGAAGAGAAAGTTTTTAATTCCGGACCGATATAGTTCATCAAGTCTGTTTTCAAGCTGAAGCTCCGAGGTTATATGCTTTAAATTTACAATAATACCCAGTTTATCAGAAGGAAAAAACGCTTCCTGCTGCGGTACAAATAGTATATCGGTTCTTTTTAACAGCTCCTTTAAGCCTTCTTTATCTGTCTTACCATCAAAAACAACACACCTCCAACTGCCCACAACTTTATTTAAATCTTTAACGCTTGAACAAAGGGGCGTTTTCTCATCTTCTCTCTTTCTATAATCCAAAAGATAGCTCTTTATTCCCATATCACTCAATGCTCTAACCAAATCCTTCCCTTTTTTGGAATCAAACAAGCTTTTATCCATTATAACACCCTTAACCCCTTTGGTATAAAGAAAATCCGTAATAAAATCCGGAGATAGAAGCTCAACCTCACTTCTCTTTAAAATTACATATCTCATGCCAACCCTGAAACGGTTACCCAACGGAGCTAACTGTACCTCCCTTAAATTATTCTTCCACTTTACGCCGGTAATAGTAAAAAGGTTCACAATTCTTCTGTAAAGCAGCCCCTCGCTTGAAACAAACTCAAACTCACTATCCAAATAATTCTTCAAATTTTCAAGGAGAGCAGCATAATCTCTATAAGAAGCGCCTCCGTTTTTCAGTTCACTTTCGAGTTTGTAACCTTCTCTTCTTATTCTCTCAAGAGCAATATCCATTCCATACCACATATTTACCGCATCGCTCACCTTCTCCTCTTCCTCTCTGTAAAGCAGGTTTGTATAACTTTCAAGATAAGTCCTTTCCCTTTCAAGAGTATTCTGATTTTCTGTTAGCTTGAGTCTATCAATCTGTTCGTCTTTTTTACCCAAAGGAATAGACAAATTAACCCCTCCAACCAAACCCTGCTTTGAATAGAAAGAGCTGTCCCCTTTTGTTGAATAGTAAAGATAAGCTTCAATCTTAACATTGTGCTTCCAGTTCTCTTTTAATTTCAACAGCCTCTCGTTTTCATTTAAGCTACCCATCTCTTTTGATGCTTCGATATGTTCAAGTTGGCTCATCACTCTTTTAAATCTTATAGATAAAACCGGAGGAACCGTATAATCATCGTACTTACAGAAACTCCATTTTTCAACGGTGCAATAGGTCTCTACCAACTGTTCAAATTGATTCAGTTCTGCTTTGGTTTTTCCGATATCACTCTCTATCTTTACAAGCGAATCTGCAAGTTCTATTCCATAAAAATACCCTTCTTTTTTTACCTTCATTAACTGCTCAAGGAGCTTAATCTTCTCTTTTAAGATAGGAATTTTCAACTTAGCGAAATAGTAGCTAATAAAATTCTGTTTACATAAGGACATAAGTTTTCTTCTTTTAAGCTCGGAAGCCTGCAATGAAAGAGATTGCCCCAAAGAAAACTCTTTTGCCTTAATTCTATTCTCCAACAATCCTCCCTTAACAATATCCCAGCTAAATCCTGCAAAGGCCGAATTGTTGTAGAGATTCAGATTTCCTCTTGAACTCCTCATCCCGGCTCTCAATTTTATACCCATATTATGCCTTAAAGCCCTTTTTTGCGCCTCTATTAAGCTTTTTTCGGTTTTAGTATCATTAATAGTGCAGAATCTCTCAACACTATAAATCAAGTGCAATCTCCCTGAAACACTCAAGGGGGCTGCAAGCAGCCTATTAGACAGCTTTAAAACCTTTAAAAGCTTATTTTTCTCTATGGTTATTTTTTTATCCGTGCCCAATTGTTTTCGACCAACAACAGAGCTCTCACCGTAAGAAAATGACTGCAGCGGATAGAGAGAAAGAAATAAAAACACAAAAAATCCGCCCGCCATTTTATACATATTAGCTGATTTAGTGTTATGAGCAAAACATTTCCTTAAACAAAAATCTATCATATCGAGTTTTTCTTATAACAACTAAACTTTATAGAGTCAAATTTTTTGAAGACAATCGTCAATTCAAAATAAAAATATCCATTTTAGAGTTCGACATAAAAAACAAATGAGCCACTTTTGGGAGTTAGACAGAGCTTTCAATCTTTTTATTTTTCTTTTGTTTCTTACCCATTTTCCTTATGTTTCCAACTTACCACAACTTTCTATCCTGCACAAAGAAAACATACAAAGTTTTCTTTTGCCGTCAACGCTATTCTTAAACAGCCACAATCCATATACCAGTTGACTTTTGTTATTTTATTTGATAAAAGGTAGGCGTTATGGTGAGTTTTGGAATTGAGCGTTCGATAGTTTTATTTAATAACTGGTGGTGGGGTAGTTAAAAGCTATCCCACTTAACTTTACCGCCTCAGGCGGTTTGTCCGAGTTTAGGGATAGCTTGGACGGACTGCTTGAGGCGGTTTTTTTATTTCAGCCGTCTTTAGCTTTAAGCTTGAGACGGCTTTTTTGTTATTCGGAGGTGTTAATGGTTGATAAAAAAGATTTTTCTTACGCATTTAAGAACGGCTACGACGGCGTGGTAATGTACAAAGAGATAGAAGGCGATATGGAAACTCCGATTTCGCTTCTTTCAAAAATGCTCTCAAGCGACAATATGTTTCTTCTTGAAAGCGCAAAGGAAGACAAAACATACAGCCGTTTTTCTTTTATGTCGTTCGATTTGGACGAACCGGTGATTGTTGATAAAAACACATCGGGCAATCTTTTTAAGCGCAAAAAGATTTTCAAAAAAAGGGAGTTGGGAGATTTTTACGGCGGGTATGTGGGTTACTTTGCCTATGAAGCCGTAGAGTTGTTCAATATACTAAGGAAACCCCTATCCAAACTTCCCGATATTTTGGGTCTGTTTTTCGAGGTTGAACTTTTTCTTGTTTATGATAACTACACCGACAGGCTATACATAGGGCATCTTCACATCTTTGACCCAAACAAATCAGAGCAGGCTAATTACGATACTGCCAAAAAGTCCATTGATGATTTCGAGCAAAAAATAAAGGATTTACGCTTAACAAACGGAGTCAAAAAAAACCCACAGGCTGAAATAATAAAACAGATGTTTTCAAAAGAAGAGTTTATGGAAAATGTAAGAAAGGTTAAGGGTTTGATAGAAGAAGGCGAGGCTATTCAGGTTGTAATAAGCAACTTTTTTGATGTTGAAAATCTCAGTCCCTTTGAATTTTATAGAAATTTACGAAAAATAAACCCATCTCCATATATGTTTTTTCTGAAAAACCGAGGGTCGTTTATAGTCGGCTCGTCTCCCGAAATACATATAAGAAAACGAAAAAACAAAGCCGTTTTAAAACCCATAGCAGGCACAAAACCAAAAGGAACAAACAAAGAAGAAACAAAAAAACAAAAGAACATTTTGATTAACGATGAAAAAGAGAGAGCCGAACATCTTATGCTTGTCGATTTGGCAAGAAACGATTTGGCAAGGGTGTCAAAAAAAGACAGCGTATTTGTTAAAAGTTTTATGCAGGCAGAGGAGTATTCCCACGTAATCCACCTTGTCTCTGAGGTAGAAGGCACCTTAAAAGATGATATATCGTCATACGATTTGGTTGCAAACACCTTTCCGGCAGGCACTTTAAGCGGGGCACCCAAGGTTCGAGCCATCGAGATAATCGACGAAACCGAAACCCATCCGAGAGGAGCTTACGGCGGATGTATAGGATATATCGGATTCGACTCAAATATAGATATGGCAATAACCATAAGAACAGCGGTTTTCAATGATAATACGGCAAGGCTGCAAGCCGGAGCCGGAATAGTCTATGACAGTGAGCCTGAAAGCGAATATTTTGAAACAATCAACAAGCTTAAGGCTTTATTGAAAAGCGGAGGAATAGATGATAGTCTTGATAGATAACTACGATTCTTTTACCTATAATATTTATCACTACATTTTACACTTTAAAGACAGCGTCAAGGTTGTAAAAAACAGCGAGAGTTTGGCATATCTGAAAAGCATAAGTAATATGGAAGCTATAGTTTTATCGCCGGGACCGTCTCACCCTGCCAAATCCCTTTTAACCCTTGATGCAATAGATTTCTTTGCAGCTAAAATACCTATTTTCGGTGTTTGCCTCGGTATGCAGGCAATAGGCTACTATTTTTCGGCTGAAATCATTAGGGCAAAAACCGTAATGCACGGCAAAACCGATAAAGTGGAATTTAAAAAAAGCCCCATATTTAAAGGCTTGAAAAATCCCATAAAAGTTGTCAGATACCACTCCCTTGTCGTAAAAAATCCTCTTAATCTTGATGTTGTCGCCACTTCAATATCAGACAACGAGATTATGGCAGTGGAAAACAAAGAAATCGGCATATTCGGAGTGCAGTTTCATCCCGAATCATATTTAACTGAAAACGGCATTGATATAATTAAAAATTTTTTGGAGGTTGTTTATGATTGATACTGCTATTAACAAGCTGAACAACAAAGAGGATTTAGACGAAAAAACGGTTGAAGGTGTTTTTGATTTAATCTTAGACGGAAAAATGGATGAAGAAAAAACCGCCTTACTGCTTAAACTGCTTGCTCAAAAGAAAGAGTCTCCGATTGAAATAGCGTTTGCCGCCGAGTCTATGAGAAAGCACGCAGATATGCTTAATGCTGATATGGCTTTGCTTGATACCTGCGGCACGGGAGGAGACGGCAAAGCAACATTTAACATATCCACGGCAGCGGGTATTGTATGCAGCGTATTTGTTCCTGTTGCAAAACACGGAAACAAAGCTGTCAGCTCCAAATCCGGCTCTGCGGATGTTTTGGAGGCTTTGGGCGTAAAAATAGACAGAAAAAAGGATGAGGCTTACAGGTTTTTGAAAGATAAGAATTTCACCTTTTTATTTGCGCCGTTCTACCATCCCGCTATGAAAAACGTTGCAGGAGTCAGAAAAAAGCTCGGCATAAGAACAATTTTTAACCTACTTGGACCTCTATGCAATCCTTTCAACCCTTTATATCAGGTTATAGGTGTATTCAGCGAGGATTTTTTGCACACAATGTTTGAAGCAAGTGCGCTGCTTGGTATGGACGATGTTATATTCGTATCATCGAAAGACGGATTGGACGAGGTAAGCTTGTCAGATGTTACCGTTTGTTACAAAAGAGAAAAGTTAAACGAAGAGGTTTTTGAGTTTGACCCGCGAGAGTTCGGAATATATGCTGACATAAAAGAGATAAAAGGAGGAGACGCAAGAAAAAACGCACAACTTATGGTTGAGATGTTTAAAGGAGAGCATAAATCGCTGCAAAACGCAGTAGCCATAAATGCAGCTTTCGGGCTTGTAATCAGCGGCGTTGAGAGTGATTTGAAAAATGCTTTTACGCTTGCAAAAGAAACTATCACAAACGGCAGAGCTTATGAAAAACTGGAGGAAATCAGAGGGTGAACAAAGTTCTTGAAGATATTATCTCATACAAAAAAGAATACATAAAAACGATTACGGTAACAGGAGAAAGAAACAGAAAGATGCACCGCTTGGAAGACAGTATAAAAGATGGCAAAATCAACATCATTGCGGAGATTAAAGCATCCTCACCCTCCGCCGGATTTATAAACAACATAGATTTAAACGAAATACTTCCCGTTTATATGCAATATTCATCAGCCATAAGCGTTTTAACCGACGAGAAATTTTTCGGCGGCAGTTTCGAGAGGTTGAAAACCGTAGCCGATAGAACGAGTCTGCCTGTTTTATGCAAGGATTTCATTATAGATAAGGTTCAAATAGACAAAGCTTACGTGTGCGGCGCAGATATGATACTCTTGATTACAAGAATTTTAGACGATGAAAAACTTGAAGAACTGTACGATTATGCAAAAAGTTTGGGGCTTGATGTTCTTGTGGAGATACACACAATACAAGAGGTTGAACGCATAAAAGGGCTGCAACCCAAAATAACCGGCGTAAACTCGAGGGATTTGGATACCCTTTCAATCTCATTGGAAAGAGCAAAAAAGATTTTAAAAAGCATAGACTTCAACACGTTAAAAATAGCAGAAAGCGGCATAAAAACAAAAGAGGATATAGCCTATTTAAAAGAGAGCTGCAGCGCATTTCTGATAGGAGAAACCCTTGTTAAAAATTCCAACGGTTTGAAAGAAACGTTTTTGGAATTTCTAAACTGTTGTCAGGCTGAAGACGCTTGATTTTAAAAAAGGAAAAGTAGAAAAATGAAGGTTAAATTTTGCGGAATGACAAATGCGGAAGATGTTTCGGCTGCCGTTGAACTGGGTGTTGATTTTGTAGGATTTGTGTTTTATGAAAAGAGCAAAAGGTTTGTGACATACGAACAGGTCAGAAAAATAACCGAAGGCATAAACAGCGACATTAAAAAGGTGGGCGTGTTTGTAGAACAATCAAACGAAGAGATAAAAAAAGTCGTTGAGTTTTGCAATCTCGACTACGCCCAGGTGTATAAGACCGTTGAAGGAGTGGATACAATAAGGGTTTACAGAATCAAAGACGAACCTCCGAAAGATATATCGGATGGCCTGATACTGTTTGACAGCTACACAAAATCCATAGGAGGAAGCGGCGTTTCTTTTGATTTGAGCCTGTTAAAAAATTTTGAGCATAGAAACAGGCTGTTTGTTGCCGGTGGTATTAATATTGATAATGTTACCTTTATAGCACAATTAAATGTATTTGGTGTGGATTTGGTCAGCTCAATCGAGGCTCATCCGGGCAAGAAGGATATAAAAAAGATGGAAGATTTTATGAAAGTTGTGAGGGGTTTATGAAAAGATATTTCGGTAGCTACGGTGGGCAATTTGTTCCAGAAACGTTAATCAAAGCGCTGTCTGAGCTTGAAGAGGCATTTATAGAGTTTAAAAAGGACAAAAAAGCAAAAAGAGAATTTATGAACTATTTAAGGGAGTATGCAGGAAGACCTACACCCTTATATTTTGCAAAAAACTTGAGCGGTTTTTCCGGCTCTTCGGTTTATTTAAAAAGAGAAGATTTGCTGCACACGGGAGCTCATAAGCTAAACAATACACTCGGTCAAATTTTGCTTGCCAAATTTATGGGGAAAAAGAGAATTATAGCAGAAACCGGTGCGGGGCAGCACGGTGTTGCAACAGCCACAGCAGCAGCACTTTTAAATATGGAGTGTGTTGTATATATGGGCAAAAAAGATATGGAAAGACAAGCGCCCAATGTTGACAGAATGAGGCTTCTCGGAGCGGAGGTTGTCTCTGTTGATAAGGGCAGTATGACGCTTAAAAGTGCCATAAACGAAACACTGAGGGATTGGGTTAAAAATGTTCAAACGACACACTATCTTCTCGGAAGCGCCGTCGGACCCCATCCGTTTCCCTCAATCGTAAAATATTTTCAATCCGTAATAGGCAAAGAAACCAAAATGCAAATAAAAAGAAAGGAAAATCGCCTGCCTGATAGTGTTATTGCCTGCGTGGGCGGCGGGAGCAATGCAATAGGTATATTCTCTGCGTTCGTTGACAGCGGTGTAGAGCTTATAGGTGTTGAAGCCGGCGGTGAATCGCTTGAATTGGGTAAACATTCAGCCACTTTAACAATGGGGAGACCGGGCATTTTACACGGTGCGCTAAGCTATCTTCTGCAAGACGAATACGGACAGGTTGCAGATGTACACTCGGTCTCGGCAGGACTGGACTATCCGGGTGTCGGACCTGAGCACAGCTACCTAAAGGATAAAGGCAGGGTGAAATATGATGTCTGTTTCGACAACGAAGCGCTTGATGGATTTAAACTGTTAAGTTCACTTGAGGGGATAATACCGGCTTTGGAGAGCTCGCACGCCGTAGGCTATCTTTTAAAACATAAAAAAATGTTTTCCGGCAAAATAGTTGTGATAAATCTGTCCGGCAGAGGAGACAAAGATTTGGGCATAGTAAGAAGCAAAGGAGTATTGGATGTGTAAAATAGGTATTTATCTTGTCTGTGACTATCCGAACAGTGAAAAATTTTTGGATGCCGTAACCGTTTGCGAAAAGTACGGTATGGATTTTCTTGAGATAGGATTTCCGTTTTCTGACCCGGTGGCTGACGGACCCGTTATTGAAAAAGCTGCTTTGGATGTGTTAAAACGTGAAAACAGCAATGATTTTTTGCAAAGCCTTGAAAAAGCAAGGAACATATTTTCAAAAAAACTCTATGTTATGACCTACTCAAACGTGATTTTCGGATACGGTACAGAAAAATTTGCAAAAAAAACCGAATTTATAAACGGTATCATCATTGCCGACCTGCCGTTCATTGAAAGCGAACGATTTGCAAGAATTTTTGACAAATACGAAACAAACACAATCCGCTTTGTCACGCCCGAAACCGATTTTTCCGATATAGACGAAATAAAACAGTCATCAAAAGACTTTATATATTTTGTATCGACAAGGGGCATCACTGGGGGAAAGTTCTCAATGGATACGGAAACCCTCAAAAAAATAGAATATACGAAAAAAGGATTTGATTACGACGTCATATTGGGTTTCGGCATAAAAAATTCAAATGATATAAAAACGGCTTGCCTATATTCAGACGGGGTTGTAATAGGAATGAAGGCAGTTGAGGCATTGGAACAAAACAACTTTGAACAATTTATCGGTTCACTGAAGCAATGATTTGTCCTAAAATTATCTTTTACCGTGCACAGACAGGGCGATATAGATAACAAAATTATAGCTTTAATATCTTTTGTTTGACAAAAGAGGATATATTGTATATCTATATTACCCTAAGACTAAAGGGCGGTTAGCTCAGTTGGGATGAGCGCTACCTTCGCACGGTAGAGGTCGGGGGTTCGACTCCCCTACCGTCCACCAATTGGGGGGAGAAACAGATGGACAACATATTCAGATTAATACTGACAAGCAAAGTATATGATGCCGTTAGGGAGACTCCATTAACCTATGCGGTGAACATTTCAGATAAAATCAACAATAACGTTATGTTGAAAAGAGAGGATTTGCAGGATGTTTTCTCCTTCAAAATAAGGGGGGCATACAACAAAATCGCCCACCTTTCGGATAAAGAAAAATCGCTCGGCGTTATCTGTGCATCTGCCGGAAATCACGCACAGGGCGTTGCTCTTTCATCAAAAAAACTCGGTGTAAAAGCAATCATAGTTATGCCCGAAACAACGCCCTCAATAAAGGTCGATGCGGTTAAAAGATACGGAGCCGAGGTTGTTTTAAAGGGCGATAACTATTCGGAAGCATCGGATTACAGCAAAAAGCTTGTTAAAGAAACAGGTATGGTCTATATACATCCTTTTAACGACGAATTGGTTATTGCAGGTCAAGGCACGATAGCCCACGAAATAATCAGGCAAACAAGCGGTGAGAATATTTACGCCGTTTTTGTTCCGATAGGCGGCGGAGGTCTAATTTCGGGCATAGCGGCTTTCATTAAAAACATCTATCCAAATGTTAAGGTAATCGGGGTTGAGCCTCAGGAGAGCAACGCTATGTATCTGTCTGTAAAAAATAATAAGATAGTGAAACTCGACAGGGTTGGGATTTTTGCAGACGGAGTTGCCGTAAAAGAGGTCGGTGACTTAACCTTTGAAATCACAAAAAGGTACGTTGATGAGATAGTACTTGTCGGTACGGACGATATTGCCTCAAGCATAAAGGATATTTACTATGATACCAGAAATATTGTCGAACCTGCCGGCGCTTTGGCTGTGGCGGGCATTAAAAAATATGTTAAAGAGCACAAGATTGAAGGCAAGAAACTTATAGCCATAAATTCCGGTGCAAATATGAACTTTGACAGGCTCGGTTTTGTAGCGGAAAGGGCTGTTATCGGGGAAAAGCAGGAGGCGCTGTATGCCGTTACAATACCGGAAATCCCCGGTGCATTCAAACGGTTCTGTGAAAAGGTGGTAGAAAACAAAAACGTTTCGGAATTTCACTACAGACTTTCAAGTAGAGACAAAGCCTACATCCTTGTTGGTTTGAACATAGATTACGAAAAAGAAAACTCGGAAATGCTAAAAAAGATGAAGAATGAGGGATACTACGCTATGGATATAACACCCAACGAACTTGTCAAAAGCCATATAAAATATATGGTCGGGGGGAAATCGGAACTTGCAAAAAACGAGCTTATATACCACTTCAGGTTTCCTGAAAAAGCCGGAGCTTTAATGAATTTTCTGCATCACATTAAGGATAACTGGAACATATCCTTGTTTCACTACAGGAGGCACGGAGGAGAGTTCGGCAGGGTGTTGGTCGGCTTTGAAATCCCGCCTCAAGACAGAAAAGAGTTTGCCGAGTCTCTTGACAAGCTGGGTTATGATTATACGGACGAAACACACAATATAGCTTGCAGGCTGTTTTTATGAAGAAAACGAGCGGTATTGACAAAAAGGCGTACAGAATTATTATAAAATTGCCAAAATTATAAAGCTGGAGGTGAAGATGGCGGAAAAAGTTCAGAAAAAACAACCCAGAGTAGTGGTATTCACAACGCCGAGCTGCCCTTGGTGCAATAGAGTTAAATCGTATTTAAGACAAAAAGGTGTTGTATTCAAAAACGTTGATGTTTCAAGAGACAGAAGAGCGGCGGAGGATATGGTCAGAAGAACGGGACAGCAGGGTGTTCCTGTTGTATTGATTGGCTCCAAAGCCATTGTAGGTTTTGATAAGCCTAAAATCGATAAATATTTGGGATTGTGATAAGGATGATAAGATGATTTATTCTGATGAACTGGAAACTATGCCGAAAGAGGCACTGGAGGCTTTGCAGCTGAAAAGGCTGCAAAATATGGTGGAGCGGGTTTACAACCTCGTTCCGTTTTACAAACAAAAGTTGGATGAAAACCGTGTTAAACCGGAAGATATCAAAAGTCTTGACGACCTGAAGAGGCTGCCGTTTACAACCAAACAGGATTTGAGAGACAACTACCCCTTTGGGATGTTTACGCTTCCTTTGGAGCAAATAGTCAGGGTTCACGCATCAAGCGGAACAACCGGAAAACCGACGGTTGTCGGATATTCAAAAAGGGATATAGACGTGTGGTCTGAGCTTATGGCTCGCTCTTTTGCCGCATCAGGCGTAGGCAGAGGTGACATAATACAAAATGCTTACGGTTACGGTCTGTTTACGGGCGGTTTGGGAGCTCACTACGGCGGTGAAAAACTCGGTGCAACCGTCATACCCATTTCAGGCGGAAACACGAAAAAACAGATTATGATTATGAAGGATTTCCAGTCCACCGTTTTGACGGCAACGCCGTCTTATGTTTTGTATCTTGCCGAAACACTGAAAGATATGGGTATAACGAAAGACGATTTAAGCCTGAAGGTTGGAATTTTGGGAGCCGAGCCGTGGAGCGAGGAGATGAGAAACTCCATAGAAGAAAAACTGGGTATAGACGCGATAGACATATACGGATTAAGTGAAATTATGGGACCCGGTGTTGCAATAGAGTGCAAAGAGGCAAAGCACGGCTTGCACATCTGGGAAGACGCCTTTATCCCGGAAATCATAAACCCCGAAACGGGTGAGGTTTTAAAAGACGGTGAAGAGGGTGAGCTTGTCATAACAACAATAGCAAAAGATGCTATGCCGTTGATTCGTTACAGAACAAGGGACATAACAAGATTGATTAAAGAACCTTGCGTATGCGGAAGAACCCACAGAAGAATAGAAAGAATCAAAGGCAGAAGCGACGATATGCTTATCATAAGAGGCGTAAATATCTTCCCCTCACAAATTGAATCCCTGCTTATGGAAACTGAGGGTGTGGAGCCCCACTATCAGATAATCGTTGACAGGGTTAATAACCTCGATGTGCTTGAAGTTAAAGTTGAGGTCAGCGAGGAAATATTCTCCGATGAAATAAGACAACTGCAGAATCTGCAAAGAAGCATAGAAAAAGACATAAAAGATTTATACGGCATTAATGTAAAGGTTAAACTTGCCGAACCTAAGAGTTTGGAAAGGTTTGAAGGTAAAGCTAAGAGAGTTTTGGATAAAAGAAACCTGTAAGGAGATGTGGTATGAAAAGAATCAAACAGATATCCGTTTTTATTGAGAACAGGCCCGGCAGGCTTCTTGAGGTTGTGGAGATACTCGGCAAAAACGGGATAAACCTCAAAGCTTTATCTTTAGCCGATTCTTCAGACTTTGGAATTGCAAGGCTTATAGCAAACGGAACGGATACAGCTGTAAGCGTATTAAAAGAAAACGGATTTACGGTAAGCGTTACAAATATTGTTGCAGCTTTGATAGATGATAAACCGGGAACGCTTGCAGGCATTTTGAGTCTGCTTGCCGAAAATGAAATAAATATCGAGTATATGTACGGGTTTGCATCACCGATAGAGGATAAAGCGGTTATGGTGTTTAAGCTATCCGATTTGGATAAGGCGCAAAGTTTGTTTAATGAAAAAGGAATTGAGCTTTTGTCTCAAGAAGAAATTAGGGAGATTTAGTATGAAGAAGTTTGCTTTTTTTGTGTTGCTTTTTGTATTTACGGTTGTATCTGCTAACGCCAAAGTCATTAAAATCGGTGCTTTGGTTTCAATAACCGGACCTACGGCATTTTTGGGTGAACCGGAAAGAAACACTTTGGAAATGCTGACAAAAGAGGTTAATAAAAACGGTGGAATTGACGGTAACAAAATAGATTTAATCGTTTACGACACAAAAGGGAATCCGTCAAGCACGGTCGTACTGGCAAGAAAACTCATATACAGCGACAAGGTTGATGTTATAATAGGACCCACAAGAAGCGGTTCTACGCTTGCCATAATACCGCTTATCGAAAGAAGCAGGGTTCCGCTTGTATCTATGGCGGCAAGTCATAAAATAACAAAACCGGTTAAAAAATGGGTGTTTAAAACAGCACCTTCCGACAGTCTTGCCGTTGAGCGTATATATAGCTATATGAAAGACAAAGGCATTAAAAACGTAGCCCTTCTAACGGCATCAACGGGATTTGGTTCAAGCGGAAGGGAAGAACTCAAAAGACTTGCACCCAAATACGACATAAAGATAGTTGCCGATGAGCTGTTCGGACCAAAGGATACCAATATGACTTCACAGCTTATAAAGATAAAAAACATAAAAGGTTTGCAGGCAATAGTTTGTTGGGGAACGAACCCGGGACCTGCTTCCGTTGCAAAAAATGTTAAAGAACTAAACATCAAAGTGCCTCTGTTTATGAGCCACGGCGTAGCATCCAAAAAGTTCATAGAGTTAGCCGGAAAGGCTTCAAACGGAATTATTTTACCGGGCGGCAAGCTGCTTATTGCAGACCAACTCCCGGCAAACGACCCGCAAAAAAAGGTTCTGCTTGCATATAAAAAGATGTACGAGGCAAAATTCGGACCGGTTTCAACCTTCGGAGGACATGCCTACGATGCTTTCAATATTATAGAAATGGCGATTAAAAAAGGTGCTACAAACAGAGCATCTTTGAGAAACAACATAGAAAAAACCAAAAATTTCGTAGGAATCACAGGAATTTTCAACTACAGCAAGAACGACCACGCAGGTCTCAATCCCAGCGATTTTGCTATCGTAAAGATAGAAAACGGCAACTGGAAACTTATTGCTTATTAGATTTCTTATTTATGTATCTCTGAAAAATTTGCGATGCTTTTGCGGGATTCATCTTTGATATGATGGCTCCCGCTTTTCTTGGCTGCATAAATACCAAAATTTGTGCAGCCAAATCTTCATCCATCTTGGAAAGTTCCTCAGCCGCAGCCTGTGGTTTTGCATTAGAATAAATAGAAGCCAACTTTTTTATTTTCGTGCTTGCTATCTGCTTTTTAAGGGCATTCAACTCCTGCTGCTTCTCTGCAACATACTTATCAATCGCCACTTTTTGCTGCTTAACATAGGAATCGATATTTTTCTTTTCTTGCGCAAGTGCTTTCTTTTCCTGCTCCAATTGATTTATTTTGTCATTGATTATCTTTTCCATAGCCTTAAGTTCGTTTATCTTCTCAATTATACTGCTCATATTTTTAGGTTGAGTCTGCTTTTGAGCAAAACCTATCGGCGCTGATAAACTAACCACCAATAATATTGTTAGCGCTTTTGATATTGGCAACTTCATCCAAAAACCTCGTTTCAGCTCTGTTTTCTTCAATAACATAGTTTTCATATTCTTTTTCTTTCAATTTTTCAAGTTTCTTTTTCTCTATATTCAACATTGTGGCTTCTTCTATCTTTTTTGCCTTCTCTTTTTTGAGCATTTCAATCTCCAAATCTATTCTCACTATCTCTTTTTGTGTCTTTGCAATGTTATCTGATAAAAAAAGAAGCATTTCTTTATCGGGCTTTTTTCTCAAAACCCCGTTCAATTTTTTCATTCTTTGTCTGTTATCCTGTTCCAGATCTTCCTTCATTTCAAAAGATTTGTTAATCAAAGCCTCTATATTTGCTATCTCAAGCATACATTTTTTTATCATATTCTCTTTTATGTTCAACATTTTCTCAAACTTAAACACAAACATCAGTTAAAAATGCTCCTCATAAGAGACAAGGTTTCATCAAACGTGTATGATTCGTCAACACCTTGAGATAAAAATTTTTCTACGGCATCTATGTACTTAATGGACTCGTCAATATCCTTATTGCTTCCTTTAACGTAAGCTCCGATATTTATAAGGTCTTCCGAGGATTGATATACCGAAAGAATTTTTCTTATCCTTAAAGCCAACTGTTTATGATTATCGTCAGTTACAACATTCATAAGCCTCGATATGCTCTTTAAAACATCTATTGCCGGATATCTTCCTTTTTCTGCTATCTTTCTTGATAAAACTATGTGTCCGTCAAGAATTGAACGAGAGGTATCGGCTATGGGCTCCATTAAATCGTCTCCATCCACCAAAACCGTATAAATTGCCGTAATAGACCCCTCCTTAAAATTCCCCGCGCGCTCCATCAATCTCGGCAGGAGTGTAAACACGCTCGGTGTATATCCCTTAGTTGTCGGAGGTTCACCGACTGCCAGCCCTATTTCCCTTTGAGCCATTGCAAATCGGGTCACCGAATCCATCATAAACATAACATCTAGCCCCTGATTTTTGAAAAATTCAGCTATTGACGTTGCAACAAAAGCCGCCTCTCTTCTTAAAAGCGGTGCTTCATCGCTTGTTGCAACAACAACGACGCTCCGCTTCAAGCCCTCCTCTTTCAAATCATTTTCTATAAATTCTCTGACCTCTCTTCCCCTTTCGCCAACGAGTGCCACCACATTGACATCGGCAGAGCTGTTTCTTGCTATCATACCCATAAGGGTGCTTTTGCCGACACCGCTGCCTGCAAATATGCCTATTCTTTGACCTTTGCCTATTGTGAGCAGTCCGTCTATGGCTTTTATACCAAACGTCAGAGGTTTTTTTATGATTACCCGCTCAAGGGGAGCAACAGGCTTCGGATATATAGGGTAAAATCCTTCCACATCAACGGCTCCAAGATTATCAATCGGCTTGCCAAGTGCGTTTATAACCCTGCCGAGCAGCCCGCTGCTAACCGGAACGCTTAAACCTTTATTTGAAGATTTAATGAGACTGCCGGCTCTGATTCCATCGAGCGTTCCAAGCGGCATCAAAATTATTCCATCCTCGTCAAAACCCACCACTTCGCTTTCTGTCTCGGTGTTTTCCGATTTTATTATACACACATCTCCTATTTTAACATTTTTAGGACCTGTCGCTTTTATCGTTATACCGCTGACCTTTTTTATTTTTCCGTAGGTCGTTATGGGGTTGGAGGATTCGATAATTCTCTTTATATTTTCAAATTTATTCATTTTTTATGCTGTTTTTTATCTGCTCTAACTTAGCATCAACACCGGCATCAATAATATTGCCGTCTTCTTCCTCAAGCATAACGGAGCCCTTTGAAAGATTACTGTCTTCAACTATCTCTATAACCTTACCGCTCGACAACGTTTCGAGTTTATCGGCTATATTTCTTGCATTTTCCGGGTTCAACTTCAATTTTATCTTCTTGCTCTGCGTTAAATTCAAAGCCTCTTTTATCATAGCAGCAATGGCGTCTTTATCTTCTTCAATCTTTTTGGCAATAACCTTGCTTGCTATTGACAAAACGGCATCTGTGGCATTAAGCTCAAGCTGCCTGTATTTCTCATCTATGTCATTCTCTTTTTCTACAAGTTTGTTTATTGCCTCTTCCATTTTGGCTGTATATTCAGCAATTATCCTGTCAAACTTTTCTTTTGCCTCTTTAGCTCCCTTTTCAAAGCCTTCCTTATATCCAACCTCAAAGCCCTCTTTTTTTGCCTGCTCTTTTATTATCTCACTCTGCTTTTGAGCCTCTTTCTTGGTATTTTCTATTATGCTTTTTAGTTTTTCTTCTATATTTTCAGGATTTGTGTCGGCAGTTTCTCCGTTTGATTCTCTATTTTCACAAGCTTTTTCATCCTCTATGAGTTCCTCAAATTCATATTCTGCAACCTTCATCATCTATGTTACGACCTCTTCTCCGCCACCGCCAATCGATATAACGCCCTCTTCATCGAGTTTTCTCACTATATCTACAATAATCTTCTGTGCTTTTTCCACATCTTTAACTTTAACGGCTCCGAGGAACTCAAGCTCCTCTTTCAGAGTATCTGCGGCTCTTGAGGACATATTGCTGAAAAACTTCTCTTTCAACTCTTCGCTTGACCCTTTAAGTGCCATAATAAGGTCTTTTTTGTCTATATGCTTCAGCAGTTCCTGTATATCGCTGTCGTTCAACTTCAATATATCCTCAAACACAAACATCATATCCCTAATCTGGCTTGCAAGGTCGGGGTTATGCTCCGCTATCGAGTCTATAAGCGATTTTGATTCAACCCTTCCCATTCTGTTAATTATTTCAGAAACCTTTCTCACACCGCCAAGCTCAATATTTGAACCGCTCACGTTTTCCATTTTACTCTCAAGTATCTCGGACACGTGTTTAATAACTAGAGGAGAGACATTCTCCAAAGATGCCATTCTAAGTGTCACATCAGATTGAAGCTCCTTAGGCAGAAGCGACAAAACCTCCGATGCGGTCGATTGGTCGAGGTGAGCCAAAATTATGGCTATGGTTTGCGGGTGCTCGTTTTGTATAAACTTAACGAGCTGTTTCGGGTCAACATTTTCAAGATATTCAAATCCATAACTCGATTCCATTATCTTCATAAGTTTATCGATAACCTTCCTTGCCTCTTCAGGTCCTAAGGTTTTTATGAGAAGCTCCTTTGCGTACTCCATACCCCCGACGCTCATAAACTCCTTGGCTTTAAGCATATTGTAAAATTCATTTACAACTTCCCTGATTATTCCAGGGTCAACGGTTTTCATAAAAGCTATCTCTTTCGAAATAAGTTCTATATCCTGTTTGGGAAGCCTTGAAAGCACGGCGGCGGATAATTCCTCCCCCAAAACTATCGTTAGGATTGCAGCCTTTTGAGCCGGCGTCAAATCCTCTACGCTTTTTATACTTTGAGAGTCAGCCATATAACTTCCTATTTACTCTTCGTGCTCAATATGGTTTTAACTAAATTGGCAACCTCTTCGGGGTTCTGTTCGGCTTTTTCTCTGATTTTATCCTCCATAACCTTGCTCTTAATCGCCTCTTCGTTTATGTTTTCCTCTTCGTCCAACTGCGTGGATATCTCTTTTTCTATCTCCTTGATGCTTTTGCCTTTAACCTCGCTCTCCTCAACCGCCATAGACTCTTGAGCCGCCCTTCTTTCTTTCTCCAATTCGCTTATCTTCAAAGTGTTTTTAATAAACTTTCTCAAAAACAGGAAGTAGAAGATAAACAGCAATAGAGCCATAAGGGCATATTTATAGTATCCAATCAAAGACGCAACTATGCCGTGAGAACTAACAACCATACCGCCACCTGCCTCTTTTTTGCTTTCACTGTTTGCAGAAAATTTCATACTGGAAACACTAACCTCATCGCCTCGTGCCTTGTTATACCCTATTGCCTTCATAACGGCATCTTTTATGAGCTGTATGGTTTGAGCGCTTTGAGGCTCATACTTGTATTTTATTATCTTACCTTTTTTATTCTTTACAGGTTGATAGATGCCGTCAACAACAACAGCCACGGATATTTTCTTAATTTTTATCAAAGGCTCGTTTGTAACCGTCTCCGTTTTTCCAACATCATAGTTTGTAACGGACTTGGACTTTGAGCTTTTAGCTTGTGATTGGGTTGTTGTTTTTGTATTGTTTCCGACATTTGATACAACACCCGGAATACCGCCGTTTGAAGGGCTGGTAGAGGTTGACTCTTCGTTTTCTTCACTTACAACAACGCTGTTGGGGTCATACACTACGCTCGTTTTTTTAACCTTGCTCAAATCCAATTCCACATCAACGCTTGCAACAAATTTACCTTTACCGAGAATCGGCGTGAGCAGATTTTTTATTCTTTGAGAATACTCCTTTTCAACAATGGATTTGTATTTCAGCTCGTTTGCCGTTAGAAGCTCGTCCTCGTTTTCGTTTTTTGAGAGCAAATTGCCCTCGGAATCAAGTATGGTGACATTTTTATACGTAAGTTTGGGGACACTTGCAGCTACCAACTTCTGTATTGCTATAATCTGTCTTTGAGAAAGAGGGCTGTTCAAGTCCAAAACAACGCTTGCCGTCGGCGGAGATTGTTCTTCGGTAAATACTGTAGGCTTCGGTATGGCAAGGTTAACCCTTGCACTTTTAACCTCTCCGATGCTGTCTATTGTTCTGGTAAGCTCCCCCTCCAAGGCACGTATGTAATTTATATTTTCAACAAAATTTGTCGTTCCGAAACTCTGTTTATCGAATATCTCAAATCCGACAACGCCGTGCTTGGGTAAACCTGCCGCTACAAGTTCAAGGCGTAACTTATAGACCTTTTCTTTGGGCACCTCAATAGTCGTTTGGTTAACCAATTTATAGTCAATCTTTTTTTGCTCAAGATAAGAGATTATGCTTGCTTCGTCTTGTTGATTTAAGTTTGTAAAAAGAGGTGCATAATCAACACGAGAGCTGATTATAAGTATGAAGACAATTCCCGCAATGAGCACTCCCGTTGACGTAAAAAGAACTATTTTTTGGGAGCGCGTCATCGTATTGAAGAATTTCTTTATCTGCTCAAAAAAAAGCTTCAAATCCATATTATAAAATTATAGTTATAAATGATTGTTTTAGCAAATAAAAAATTACACCTGCATACGCATTATTTCTTTGTATGCTTCGATTGCTTTGTTTCTTATCTCCGTGACGAGCTTTAGGGAGACATCAGCCTTCTCTATTGCTATAACCGCATCCTGCATATTGTCCATTTTGCCCTCTGCGATGCTTTTAATGGAGTCGTCCGCACGATTTTGAAGCTCGTTTACCTCGTTAAGCGATTTCTTTAATATATCGGCAAACGAGCCATCGGCTTTCGTATTGTCTTGTTTGTTATCGGTCGAACCGACTTGCGGTTTAATTCCTATCTCGTCTATTTTCATCTTACCCCTAATAATAAGAATTTTTTTTCAAAAATCAACCTCTTAACACACCTAAGGCAGCCTGAGCCATCTGTTTAGCCGAATCCATAACGGAGACATTTGCCTGATATGTCCTCATAGCATCTATCAAGTTCGTCATCTCGACAACCGGGTTGATGTTTGGATAGGCTACATACCCGTCTTTGTCAGCCATAGGGTTTGACGGGTCATAAACCATTTTCGGAGGAGTATCGTCTCTCACAACATCGGCAACTTTAACCTTTTTTAAAATGTTTGAGAATTTTGAGTATCCGCTGGCTTCAAAAATAACATCCCTTCTTTTGTAAGGACCGCCCTCTTTTGTTTTAACACTGTCGGCATTGGCTATATTTGCCGAAATGATATTCATTCTCAATCTTTGTGCGTTCATTCCGCTTGAAGCTATGTTTATGCTATCGAAAAACCCCATAAATCACCCCTTTGCTACATATTTCTTGAGGCGGAAATAATATCTTTGTACTGATTAAACTTATACTTTTCAAAAGCCGTTAAAGCATTTACCAAAATGGTATTTTTGGCAAGAAGCGTCATTTCGGTGTCCAGTTTAACGTTGTTTTTATCGTTTTTCACAAGATAGTCATCGTTTTCGGGTTTTATCAGATAAGAAAAATCCTCTCGGGTTTGTATGTGCCTTTTATCTGTCGTTTTAAGACGAATATCGTTATTTTGCAGCATCAAAACATCTTTAAACGGGATATGCTTTGCTTTATATCCCGGCGTATCCACATTTGCTATGTTGCTTGCTATCAAATTTTGTCTGAAAGAAGCAACGTCAAGTGCTTTATGAATGGCATTGATAACAGAGTCGTTTAAAAACATCACTTAACCTCCTAACTGCATAAGATTTAGCAAAAATTATTCCTTTTTTACGGCTTTTCACAGGCAGCAGAATGTTTATCTTTACCCTCGCCTGCTTTGTCTTAACCCATTTTTTCTTGACAAAACAGCCCGTTATGAAGATACTCAAACGACGGAATTTTGGAGGTTTTAATTGGAAATTTTAAGGGGCTTTAAAGACATACTGCCGACAGACATAGAAAAATGGCATAAATTGGAAGAGACTGCAAGAAATACGCTGGAATCGTTCGGGTATAAGGAGATAAGAACGCCTTTACTTGAAAAAACACGCCTTTTTGCAAGGGGTGTCGGAGAGGATACGGACATCGTAGAAAAGGAGATGTACACTTTTTTGGATAAGTCAAACGAATCAGTAACATTGAGGCCTGAAGGAACGGCGGGTGTTGTCAGAGCATACATAGACAACCACCTTGAAAATCTTCCGTATAAAAAATACTACTACATAGGCGCTATGTTCAGATATGAAAGACCGCAAAAAGGCAGATTGAGGCAGTTCCATCAGATAGGAGTCGAGGTTTTCGGAATAGATAATCCCTCTATTGATGCTGAGATTGTCTATCTTGATAAAACTATGCTTGAAAAGCTAAAAATAGGTGATTTGAGGATTGAGATAAACAACATAGGTTGCGAGAAATGTCGCCCCGGATACATAAAAAAACTGCAAGAATATTTTACGCAACATCAGGATAAGCTGTGTGAGGACTGCAAAAGAAGGCTTAATAAAAACCCCTTGAGAATATTGGACTGCAAAAACAAAGGCTGCAAAACCGTGGCAAAAGACGCACCTAAGATAACCGATTATGCGTGTGATGAGTGCAAGAATCACTACAACAACGTAAAGGCAAAACTTCAAAGCTTAAACATAGAATTTATTGAAAATCCGTATCTCGTGAGGGGTCTGGACTACTACACAAAGTTTGTTTTCGAGATTATAACCGATAAACTCGGAGCTCAAGGAACCGTTTCTGCCGGCGGAAGATACGACGGCTTGATAGAACAGCTCGGAGGAAAAGCCACACCCGGAATCGGTTTTGCATCAGGCTGCGAAAGGTTGATTGAACTGATGGATGAAGAAAAAGAACTGCTGTTTGATTATTATATTGCTAATCTGGGTGAAGACAACTATGCGCTTGATATCGCATCAAAACTCATAAACCTTACAAACAAACGCATTTATGTGGAATATGAAAAGAGAAGTTTAAAAAGTATGATGAAAAAAGCCGACAGGATGGATGCCCGTTTTGTTGTGATAGTCGGTGAAAACGAAAAAAACAAAAATACGGTTCTTGTTAAGGATATGAAAAATTCAACCCAAAACGAATACGATTTAAAAACTTTTTTGGATAATGAGGTGAAAAGATGGCTGTAAACGGTTTGATTAGAACGCACTACTGCGGTGATGTAAGAGCTTCAGACATAGAAAAAGAGGTGACACTGTTTGGCTGGGTTCAAAACTGGAGAGACCACGGCGGTGTTATATTTATAGACTTAAAAGACAGAGAAGGGCTTGTGCAGATTGTTTTTGACCCTTCAGTTAACGAGGAAAACCATAAAGCCGCTTCAAAACTCAGAAGCCAATACTGCATCGGCATTAAAGGCACAGTCAGGCACAGACCTGAAGGCACGGTTAACGAAAACCTCAAAACCGGAGAGGTAGAGGTTGTCGTAAAAGAGTTAAAAATATTTTCGGAAAGCGACATTCTCCCGTTCCAGGTTGAAGAGTATGTTAATGTAAGCGAAGAGGTGCGCTTAAAATACAGATATCTCGATTTAAGAAAACCGAGGATGCAGAGAAATTTAATAACGAGATATAAAGCTGCTTTTGCTGTTAGAAAATACCTCGACACTCAAGGATTTATAGATATTGAAACACCGATTTTAACAAAAAGCACACCAGAAGGAGCAAGAGATTTTCTTGTTCCAAGCAGGCTTTCTCAAGGAAAATTTTATGCACTTCCGCAATCTCCTCAGCTGTTCAAACAGTTGCTGATGGTTTCCGGCTTTGACAGATACTACCAGATAACAAAGTGTTTCAGGGACGAGGATTTGAGAGCCGACAGACAGCCCGAATTTACTCAAATAGACCTTGAAATGAGCTTTGTATCCGAGGAAGACGTTATGGAAATAACCGAGGGGATATTAAAAAGCATTTTTGAAGAAACGCTTGGAATAGATATAAAACCTCCTTTTAAAAGAATAAAATACAAAGAGGCTATGGAGCGGTTCGGCTCAGACAAGCCGGATATGAGGTTCGGGTTGGAGTTAAAAAACTTAACCGACATTGCAAAACAGACGAAATTTAAGGTGTTTAATACCGTTGCTAATTCAGGCGGGCTTGTTTACGGACTGAACGCTGAGGGATGTATAGATTTCTCGCGCAAAGAAATTGACGATTTGACCGAATTTGTATCGATATACGGCGCAAAAGGGCTTGCCTGGATAAAGGTTAAGGAAAACGAGCTTCAATCCCCCATAGTTAAGTTCTTCACAAAAGATGAGATGGATAAAATACTAAAAGCCCTTGATGCCAAAGTCGGTGATTTGCTGTTTTTTGTTGCCGATAAGCCCAAGGTTGTGTATGACTCCTTAGGTGCACTCAGGCTTGAGATTGCAAAGAAATTAAAACTTGCCGACGAAAACGAATTCAACTTTACCTGGGTTACGGACTTTCCTCTATTTGAATTCAACGAGGATGAAAACAGATTTGAGGCTATGCACCACCCGTTTACTTCACCCATAGAGGATGACCTGCAATATCTGAATTCAGACCCGGCAAGGGTTAAAGCAAGGGCATACGACATAACTCTAAACGGGGTTGAGATAGGTGGAGGCAGCATAAGGATTCACAGAAGCGACGTTCAGGAGAAGATGTTTAGAGCTCTAAATATAAGCGATGAGGATGCTAAGATAAAGTTCGGCTTCTTGATTGATGCTTTGAAGTTCGGGGCTCCGCCGCACGGCGGAATAGCTTTGGGTTTGGATAGGATTATGACTCTGATTTTGAAAGAAGAGTCCATAAGGGATGTTATAGCCTTCCCGAAAACTCAAAAAGGCGTTTGTATGTTGACAGATGCTCCGAGCGACGTTGAGATTAAACAGCTAAACGAGCTCTCTATAAAGGTGATTAAAAAGAAATAGACAGGTAAATGGTGGGCGGTACAGGGTTCGAACCTGTGGCCCCTTGCGCGTGAAGCAAGTGCTCTTCCGCTGAGCTAACCGCCCCTTTTTTCTACAAATTATTAAAAAACGGATGCTTTGTCAATAGAGTTGCAGACAGTTTTATAAATCCCCGAATAGGATTCAGGGTCGCAATCTAAATTATTTTTTAAAATCAGGTGTGATACTCTGCATTTATTTTAACATAATCGTAGCTAATATCGCTAAACCACATATTGTAGCTTGCAATCCCCATTCCGAGGTTTATTATAATCATTATCTCTTTATTATTTTTCATATATTCATTAAGTTCGGCTTTATTAGTTTCCACCTTTCTGCTGTTTTCAAAAACAGTATAATCCCCTATACTAACACTAAGTTTATCAAGGTTTACATCAGCTTTTGAATAACCGACCGCCGCAACTATTCTGCCCCAATTAGGGTCAGAACCAAACAGAGCCGTTTTAACCAACAGGGAATTGGCAACGCTTCTAGCCGCTTTTTGTGCATCATCGATATTTTTCGCTCCCACAACAACAACCTCGGCTAACTTGGTAGCGCCTTCCCCGTCTCTTACAATCATTTTTGCCAGATTTGCGCACATATGGGTCAGGTTATCTTCAAAAGACCTGTAAAATTCGTTTTTATCCGTTATTTTTTCATTTTCAGCTTCATTTGTACTCATAATAAATACCGTATCGTTTGTTGATGTATCCCCGTCAACACTTATCCTGTTAAAAGAATGATTCACAGCGTATTTAAGCGCTTCGTCAATCATCTCTTTTGAAATATTTATATCCGTAACTAAAAAAGCAAGCATCGTTCCCATATTGGGATGAATCATACCGGCGCCTTTAGCAACGCCTCCTATGTTAAACCGTATTCCTCTGAATGAGCACTCCAAAGTGCACTCCTTTTTAAAGGTGTCGGTAGTCAGAATGCTTTGAGCAAAGTCACTGCTGTCCTTTCCAAGATTAGACACAAGCTCGTCCATAGATTCTATTATCTGCTCATACGGCAAATCCTCGCCTATAATACCCGTCGATGCAACAAACACCTGTTCCTTTTTTATGTTTAATTTTTCAGCCAAGCTGCTTGTGATTTTATCTACTGCTTCAAACCCGTTTGAATTGGAAGCGTTGGCATTTCCGCTATTGACTATTACAGCCCTTATGTCTTTATTTTTCTTCATCAGTTCCATATCGTATATAACGCTTGCCGCTTTAACCTTGTTTTTTGTGAAAACTGCGGAGGAAACGGTTTCTTTTGATGAATAAATTAAACCGACATCCTTCTCTTTTTGTGTAAGGTTCGCTGAAGCGGCAGAAACCTTTATAGATTTAACTACACCCAAAGACATACTACACTTCTCCTAAATATTTTAAGGATAGTACGGATAGGGAGAAAGCCCTTCTTCCTCTTTTAAATCGAACATAACGTTAAAATTTTGAACAGCCTGCCCGCTTGCACCTTTTATCATATTATCAATCACACTTACAATGACAATCCTGTTGTTTCTTTCGTCTATTTCCAAACCGATATCGCAAAAGTTCGTGCCCCTCACATTGTTTAAAGAAGGCATCTCGTCTTTTATTCTGATAAAAAAATCATTTTTATAAAAGTCTCTATATATCGATAAAACTTCATTTTTTGACACACTTTTCTTTAAATTCGCATAAACGGTTGAGAGTATTCCCCTTTGTATTGGTAACAGGTGAGGCGTAAACGTAATTTTAACATCTTTTTCATAAATGCTCGATAAGGTTTCTTCAATTTCAGGTATATGCCTGTGTTGAGCAACCGAATATGCCTTAAAGTTTTCGTTGACCTCACAAAACTGCAAGCCCTCTTTTGCCTTCCTGCCCGCTCCGCTGACACCGGATTTAGAGTCTGCTATTATGCTGCCTGTATCAACTAAATCCGCAAGTGGCGCTAAGGGCAGAATAACGCTTGTTGCATAGCATCCCGGGTTTGCAATCAGGCTTGCCGTTTTTATCTTGTTTCTATTCAGCTCGGTTAAACCGTAAACGGCTTTATCCAAAAGAACTTTTGATAAATGCTCCTTTTTATACCATATTTTATACGTATCAACATTTGAAAGCCTGAAATCGGCGCTCAAATCAATTATTTTAACATAATCGCAAATATCTTTTGCTATTTCCATAGAAACAGTGTGAGGCAGAGATAGAAACACCGCGTCCAAGCGTTTTATTCTCTCAACATCGATAGGCTCTATTTTGTTGGGCAAAACAGTATCTAATTGAGGGTAAACCTCTCCCACCTTTTTTCCGTTTTCACTTCTTGATGCAATATACTCCAAACTTATATCTTTATGTAAAGAGAGTATCTTTAAAAGCTCCAGCCCTGTGAAGCCCGTTATACCTATAATGCCTATCTTAATCATTTGAAAAAAAGAAAACCGGCTTCAAAAGCCGGCTGATTTTGTTATCTCTTAGACCACTGGAAGGATTTTCTCGCTTTCTTCTTGCCGTATTTCTTTCTCTCCTTTGCGCGAGAATCTCTACTTAACAGACCCAGAGGCTTAAAAACACCTCTTAAATCGGAATCAAACTCGGAAAGGGCTTTTGATATGCCGTGTCTTAATGCTTCTGCCTGAGCCATTATACCGCTTCCCTTCACGGTTGCGTATATGTCTATCTTACCAACCAGATTTGCAAGCGTTATAGGATACTGCACCTTTAACTTGGCATATTCCAAACCGCCGAAATACTCATCCAGCGTCTTCTTGTTTACGGTTATATTGCCGTTTCCGTTTTTTACCCAAACCCTTGCAACCGCAGTTTTTCTTTTCCCTGTTGCGTAAAATCTACCGTCCATCTAACACCTCTTTATAGTTCTATCTTCGTCGGGTTTTGTGCGCTATGGGGATGATTCTCGTCTGCATAAACCTTCAATTTATTTATCATCTTATTAGCCAGCCTGTTTTTAGGCAGCATTCCCTTAACAGCGTGAATTATAACCCTCTCGGGATGTTCGTTAAGCATCCTTTTTGCACTGACAGACTTAATTCCGCCTATATATCCGCTGTGTCTGTAATACATCTTTTGCTCAAGTTTATTACCCGTAAGCCTTATATCCTTAGCATTGACAACAACAACAAATGCTCCGTTATCGACATTGGGCGTAAATGTAGGTCTGTTTTTTCCTCTAATCAACACGGCAATCTTTGTTGCCAGCCTTCCTAATGTCTGACCTTTTGCGTCTATCAAATACCACTGCCTTTTCTCAGGCTCGAATTTCTCCATAAAAGTTTTCATTTTAATAAGCCACCCTCACTTTTCAAATTCCATACTTCCGCAAAGCAATGTGATTTATATACAAGTTTTTAGGCGTTGTCAAGCAAAAATCCGCTTACGGTGCCTTACAATGTACGGATAATTACAATGAACCTCAAACCAATAATTTGATTTATTTTCTTATCGTATATAAAATATTGATAAACCCGAACAAGGGAGGTTAAAAATGAAAAAAACAGCATCCTTTTTTCTTGTTATTTTGGCTGTGTTTTTAACGTCCTGCGTCACAAATCCCGTAACTCACCAAAAAGAACTTGACCTGATTGCACCCTCTCAAGAGATAGCAATGGGAAGGCAGGAGCATAAAAAGATAATCAGCCAGTTTAATGTTTACAGATATAAAAACCTCAACAACTATGTGAAAAACGTCGGATTGAAACTAACACGCTACGTACAGGACAAAAATATAAAATATACATTTACAATCTTAAACTCACCTGCCGTTAACGCATTTTCAACACCCGGAGGCTATGTTTACATAACGCGCGGCATTCTCGCATATCTCAACAATGAAGCCCAGCTTGCCTGCGTTTTGGGACACGAAATGGGGCATATTAACGCCCACCACGTTGCAACGCAGCTCTCGAAACAGCTGTTATTCAACCTTGCTCTGGGAATTGCCTATGCAAAATCCAAAAAATTCAGAAAATTCGCCCCGTTTGTCGGCATCGCAGGGAACTTGCTTTTTTTGAGTTTCAGCAGAAACGACGAATATCAGGCTGACTATCTCGGTGTGGAGTATGCCACCTTGGCGGGTTATGATGCAGCACAGATGGCAGATTTTTTTAAAGAGTTGGAAAAGGTTGAAGCATCGAAAAACGAAATAATACCGGAATTTTTATCGACGCACCCCTCGCATCCGCACAGGGAACAAAGGGTTTTGAGGCTTACAAGAAGGTGGCAGGCAATAGCAAGAAGGGGTTTTTATGAGATTGGAAGAGACGTTTATCTAAAACATATAGACGGCATACTGTTTTGCAAAGATAAAAGAAACGGCTACACAATAGGAAACCACTACTATCATCCAAATATGAGGTTTACATTTGCATTTCCGAAAGGCTGGAAACTTATAGACACCAACAATTACATAGGCATTTTCCCGCAAAACGGTAAGGGAATCTATATAAAGATTTTTCTAACCAAAGGCTCTATCTATTCTTCCGCCAACCGCTTTTCTGCCAAAGGCATACTCTTAAAAGCAAGGAGACTTAACATAAACGGATTTAGAGCAGTTAAAATTATGAGGGTTGCAAAAATTTCCTCTCAACTCTTTATTCAAAAAGCATATTTTATAAGTTTTAACGGGAAAGTTATGGTCTTTTTCTCACAAGTTCCGTCGATATCATACCCGCTTTATGCTAAAAAAACAGACCAACCCGCTATGACATTTAAGCGCCTGAGAAATCCAAAAAGAATAAACGTCAAAAACCTCTACGTTAAAGTTGTAAGACCGAAAGACATAACGTTTTTTTCAAACCTGCTTGATAAATATCACATCAAAGGCAAACTGAGAAAAACGATTTATATTATTAACAATATGCAGCCGGATACGCTGATAGCAGAAGGCGAACCTGTAAAAATACTAATAAAAAGATAATTGCTTCCAACCGAATTTTAGAGCGATAAGATTGCCTAAAAGATGGTTTTGGTTAAATACAACTTCAATATGGTGTGCGCGACATTCAACCGATTAATTTTCAAATTACTATTTCACACCTTCATTGCTATTGCCTCCACTATCAGAGCTATTAGTCAAATGTACTCTTTTATGTAGCATGCTTGTTAAACTTCCTAATACCTTCATTCTGATATTCTTATTTTTAAGTTCACATTGCCAAATCGTAATGACTTTCCAACCCAATTTTTCCAATTCGGCTTTATTCCTTTTGTCTCTTTCAACATTACCGGCTATTTTTTCTTCCCAAAATTTTTTGTTTGTTTCGGGTAATTTCCCGGCAGGGCAGTCATGCCCGTGCCAAAAACAACCGTGAACGAAAATAACGGTTTTATATTTGGGCAAAACAATATCCGGTTTGCCGGGATATCTTTTATCGTTTTTTCTAAATCTGAAACCGTTTGAAAAAAGGAATTTCCTTACTAATATTTCTGGTTTTGTTTCCTTGCCGGAAATATTTGACATTATTTCGGAACGTTTTTGTTTTGAATAAATATCGGTCATACGGGTTCTGAATCATCTAATCTTTTAAATAAATGAGATAAGAGACTCAAATAATCTAAACAATCTTTTTCTGAAAATAATCCAGTTTTACTCAGTTCAATGTGTTCTTCGTGGGATAAAGGATTTCTACCGCCCATTAATATTCCTTCTGATAAATAATGTTGTCCTTGCTCAATATTTTTTATCGTATCAGCCGAAAAGTTAGAGCCATCTGTTTTTTTATATTTTTTTGTAACCGAAAGTTTTCTATTAGAAAATACCTCTCCCATCATACTTCTATCACTACTGTTTGTACTACCAGATTTTTTTCTTACTTCCGAAATATATCTTTTTAATGCTTCTAAAAAAGCAGTATAGAAATCTCCGTTTTCGTAATACTGTTTGGATACGCTTGCAATCTCTGGATGTATAAATCGATAATGATAATACGTATATTCCGGTAGTAAATCGTGTAAAGTTGAAACAACAAAGTTTGTTTCTTTTTCATTCAGTTCAGAATCAGAAACAATTTTTTCTATAATTGGTTCTATTTTTGCTTTTATTGGCTCCGGTGTCTTAGAGTACCAATCCTCAATATTTATAATTGTTTTTTTACTAATACTTTTTCGCTTTTTCTCTTTTCGTTTTGCTCTCCAATCTTTATGTATCTCAGTTAAAATTTTTATTAAAAATAAACGCAATTCACTTGTATTCGGATTTTCCCAATCAAGAGATTGACGATTCGTTGAAATGACATCTTGTTCCCAATTGTCTACAAAATCAATATCCAACCATCCTGTGGTATAAGAGAAAAAATGACTTGATTCCGAACTTCCGAAAAATTCCGGTTTATTAACCATTCTACCGTTTGCAAATAGTGTTATACCTCTTAAACCAGGTTTTAATGGCTTTTCTGTAGTAATAATTCTACCTTTGATATTTTTATATTCTTTGTAATCAGTTATTTCTTTTTTTTCTAACCAATCGGGTAATTTCCATGCAAACTCTTCTTTAATTCCTTTATATTTTAGTTTATTGTTTATTTCGATTATTTCACCTTCATTTAATTGTAGAAATACTACGAATCCATAGTGGAAATTAAAAAGATTAGCAAGACTTTGTGCTAATCCTTCGACGTCAAATGCCGATTTTCTTTTTAATTTTGAAAGAGTTATAGTGGTGCCTTTTTCATTCTCATTTTCCTTACAAGATTCAATTTTATATTTTGGTTTGTATGGTTCACCTGACGTATTAATTAATTCTTGCCAGTCCAATGTAAAAATAGTTTTTTCCCCGTTTTTACAGGTTTCGATTGTTATCGTTTCTCCAATTCCAAAAAAAGCCAGTTTTCCTAATCCCTTTTTACCAGTAACGATTCTACCGCAACTTGAAATATTATCACCTTCTTTTCTCCTATTTCTACCAATAACTAAAAACTTATAATTTACTTCATCAAAGGTCATCCCGTCACCATTGTCGGACACAATTATTGTTTTATTCTTTCCGTCATCAATAAGATGAATAAATACTTCACTGGCACAAGCATCATAAGCATTGGCTATTAATTCTGCAATTGCATTAGGAAGTTGTGAATACATTTTTATTCCCAGATGCTCAATCGTTTTGGGATCAAAACTCATTATTAACTCTTTTTGAACCATTTTTATTTACCTTTTATTTCAGTAATAATAGACTTAATGTTTTCAAAATCAGAATTCTCTTTATCTATCCACCTTTTAATAAATTTTTTATGCACTTTTTCAATATCATCCGCTGTATTTGATCCGAACTCAAATTGTGCATATATAGCATATTTTTTCTTTAAGTCGGGTTCATCAATTATTTGTTTTTTTTCTTCTTCGGAAAAATCAGAATTATTAACCACTTCATCATTCCAAATAATTTCTTCGGGGGTATCTTTGGATAGAAAAAATACATTGTCATGATGATACTTGATGTATTTTAACATTAATTCTTTTTTCTGTTCATTGCCGGAATTGCTATCAAAGGAGAATTTAACTTCTTCGCCTACCAAATTTTTTATCATCTGTTTAAGATTTGCAGGACTTTTATCGTTATCGGATAATTCCGTGATATCTATTTTTTCTTTTCTTTGATCCCCGTCAAAAATGATAAAATGTTTACTATTTTCTTCTTTTGAATAAACGGTCATTTCGTTCTGTTTCATTTGACTTACCCCACCCGGATAATAAGTAACTTCAAAAAGTTCCGTATCACCGTCTTTTTGAAGTACCGCATCAATGAGCATTTTAGCCAATTTATCTTCCGTTTGAATAACCTTTTTATCTGTAATCGATCGTCCTATATGTACAAAAGCGTTTCCCGGATATACATTCTCTATTATCCCGATTTTTCCGGTATTCGGATTTTCATATAATACCTTTATGGCTTCGGGCGGCATTCCTTCAATAATATCAGGTGAATGAGTGGAAATCACAACTTGCAACTTTTTTTCTTTTATCTGATTCAGAATGAAATTCATTAATCTTTTTTGAGCAGATGGATGTAAAGAAGTCTCCGGTTCATCAAGCAACACCAAACTATAGTGTTCAATGGAAAACAAATCATGAACTAATTTAACTATAGCAGTTTCTCCACTGCCGGCATATGCTTCTGAATATGTAATATTATTTGTTTTATATCTAATCGCAAATCCTTTATTTTTTCCATAAAAATTATGTTCCATAAATTTGATTTCCGAATATTTTTTCCCCAGAATTTTCTCAATTACATCTTTTTCTTCTTTTAATATTTCAAATATCTGAAAAACTTTTCTGGAATAATATCTCATTAGGGTATTTGTTTCAAAAGATTTTCTTAGCTTCGGTGCATATTTACGGATTAAATCTTGTTTTGATACTATTGCCTCGTTTTTTAATTTTATACCGAAATAAAAATATTTATCATATGCGCTTAATGAAAAACGAAAATCAAGATGATAAACGGATTTATCCAATTGATTCCATCTGTCTTTTGATGCTTCCGACGGATCTGGTGTATTATAGTCTTCTAGTTTTTTCATTCCGTCACCTACTTTGGGTTCTGCAGGTTCCCAATAATCTTTACCTTTCTTTTCTCCTGATCTTTGTTTTAGTACTTCAACATTTTGTTTTGTAACAGGTGTTTTATAAGAATATATAAAACGATGTCTATTTGTTTTTAGGTCTTGAATACGATCCAAGTCCGTGGTATACCAAAATTCTACAATACTTTTTCCTTTTGGCGCTCCGTAAAGTGCATGTAGAAGAGAACTTTTACCAGAACCGTTTTGTCCTGCAATAAACGTAATTGGAAAATTAAAGTTAACTTTTAAATCTTTTTCAAAATTTTTAAAAAAAGGGAAACGAATATATTCAATATATTTTTTGAAGACATTTCTTTGAGTATCTTTTTCAAACATTTGTTTTATGGTATTTATCAGCTCACTTCTATTTTTTTCCATGACTCACTTCTTTCATTATTGCTTCTCCGATTCTTCTCGCAAATTCGGGCGGTACCGCGTTCCCTATCATTCGGGCATTGGCTGCCATGGTCTTGGCGTAAAAAACATAATCCTTCGGAAATGTTTGCAAAGTAGCGCCTTCTCTTAAGGAGATGGCCCTATCTTCCTCCGGATGTCCGAATCTGCCGTTTGAGAAGCTAATAAATCTTGTGGTTATGGTTGGCGCCGGTTTTTCCCATGACATTCTGCTATAACTATCGGGAAAACCCTTGCCCTTAAAATGTTTCCGTTTCTTTACGGAAATACCACCCTTTTTGGGCGTTTTTTTTATAATTTCAAGATTTTCCTTACTCAATTTTGCAGACGTATGTTGAAAATCGGATTCATCCGTATAACCGGCCGGAATTTCGGGAAAGCCGTTATGTTTTCCTATAAAATCTTTTACGACGGGTTTATAATCTTCTTTTTCAGGGTTCACAATGCCATCGGTTACTCTCGACGCAATCAGTGAAAATCGCTTTCTTGTTTGCGGAACACCGTATTCATTCAAATTAAATATATCATAATGTACTTTATAGCCTCTGTTTTTCAAATCATCAACGAATTCTTTCAATCCGCTTTCTTCCGCCTTTTTTTCCAAGCCGGGAACGTTTTCAACCACTACAAACCCGGGATTATAGTATTTAACAAAACGATGAAATTCTTTTAACAAATCTTTTGATTTTTTTGATTTCTTTTTGTCGGTTCGAATAATCGACCAATATTGACAAGGGCTGCAACCTATCAGAATCAAATCATCGTCATTCTTTTTTATACCGGTATATTCGGCCAAATCCCTTTCGGTTAATTCGAAAACATCAGCCTGTATGAATGTTGTACCCAGATTATTTTTTTCATACGTTTCCTTAACATCAGGATCAATATCTATTCCGGCTATAACATTTATTCCGGCTATGCGCATTCCGTAAGTCATCCCGCCTCCGGAGCAAAAAAAATCGATGGCTTTTAATTGTTTCTTTTTCATCATATCAAAAAATACCTATTTATGTTGTTCAACATCTTAACAAACCTAGTTGTATTAAATTCACAAAATCTTGATATAAACTCAACAGGTTATATCTTTCTTTTAACATCATCATTTTCCATGCTCAAAAAAATTATTCTTTTAATTTTTTGTCTTATCAACGTTTTTATTGTCATTTCCTTTCCCTCTTTTATTTTATACACCTCAAATCCTCTCATTGTCAAACCTTTTGTTATTTCTTTTCCGATTATATTTTCACATAGAAAAGTAAAGAAAAGACGGATTTTTAAATTTCTGGTCGAAGCTTGTTTGTATCAGTAAATAAAGCTATCATTATTAAAAATATCCTCTCCTTCCTTCATTTTTTCCGGTAGTGTAAAATAAATTGTGTCACCCCTTTGAAGGAAAGAGGGGTTATATGTTATAACCCCTCTTTGAGAAAAAAATAACCCTTCAAAGGAGGAAAAACAAATGAACGATTTGATTTTTACAC